>JBJOPP010000251.1:0-8734 GCA_046050685.1 Bacteroidota bacterium | reverse complement strand
AGTGATATGGATGTGCAATACTTGAAGTCACGAAACATTAATTCGTATAAGTTAACAAAAAAAGGAAGGCAGTCTATAACCAAAGGATACAGCTACGAAGGAATTGAAGCACAAATAGATGTGACATTGCAATCGATGGATTCATTTATTGCTCTTTTACGATACGATATCATTCGTGAGTCAAGAGAGTTGGGCGAAGATGTACTTACTGGAATTTATTTCGAAAACTTAAATGAGTTTGCCAGTCAGTATGGAGACTTTAGACGTCAGAGTTTGATTCGTGAAATTGCATTGATTGTTCAGCAACGACTTAACGATTTAGACTACATATGCCTTGAGCAAAGTAATTTATTGTGGATTGTAATTCACGATGTAAATAAGATTGAAAAGGCACTGGAGAATTTGGTGAAAGACATTAATGAACTTATTGATCGAAATCTTCCAACGGTGAAACTTTCTATCGTTTTTGAGTACAGTCACCTCAAAGCGGTTAGCTCTGCTGAAGCTTGCATGGTGGACTTGAAAAGAAAAATGCTAGTTGAATGAACCTAATAGCCGAGTTTTACTCATTTATAAGTAATATCGGTTTCGAAAAGTTTTTTCGGTATTTCTACTTTTTTGTTCTCTTTGAATTCATACGGTTTTTCGTAGTTGAATTGATTGTATTACTTTATTGGGTAAGAGCAAAACAGGTTCGTCGTCCAGCTATGGAGGAAGCGCATTTAGAATTAATGAGCCGTCGTCCTCTCGTTTCAATCGTTATTCCTGGAAGGAATGAAGGCAAGAACCTATTTAAATTGGTCGAATCTCTGCGCAAGCAAACCTATACGAATACACAGATCATCGTAGTTGACGATGGAAGTGACGATGACTCAGCGATAATAGGTAGAAATTTGGAGCGAAGAGGTTTCATTGATTTGTTCTTAAGAAATGATGTGCGTGGTGGAAAGTCTTCTGCAGCTAATCTTGCGTTAAGATATTCCCGAGGTGAATTTATTATTGCGCTTGATGCGGATTGTGATTATTTGCCCGATGCTATAGAACGTATCTTGGTTCCCTTTTACTACGATAAGAGAATTGGGGGAGTTGGAGGAAGTGTTCAGGTATTTAATTATGACGATTCCATTGCATCTGCTCTTCAGGCGATTGAATATTTCGACACCATTTCTGTTGGTCGAATTGTAAGCAGTGAATTAGGAATTTACCGGGTAATTAGTGGCGCATTTGGTGCTTTTCGGAAAGAGGCTATTGATAAAATTGGTGGCTGGGATGTTGGTCCTGGAATGGATGGAGATATCTCGGTAAAGTTGAGAAAGTTGGGCTACAAAGTTGTTTTTGAACCGGATGCTATTTGCAGAACAAACGCCCCGAGCACATTCAAAAAGCTTGCAAGGCAGCGTCTTCGTTGGGATAAGTCTTTGATTCGTTTTCGTTTGAGAAAGCACAATGACGTTTTTTTTCCGACTAAAGCTTTCCTTTGGATCAATTTCATTTCATTCTTAGAGAACATTTTTTACAATGTTTTTTTGAATTTCAAATGGTATTTTTATTTAGGGGATATGTTCATCAATTTCTTTTCGTTCCTTCCCTTTATTTTTATAACGAATATCATCCTTTACGCTTCATACAATATAATTAAGTACCTCGTTTTTGGTCTGTTTCGTTTGAAGCGTAAGGAGGCAATAATTTACTTGCTTCCTTATACACCGCTAATGGTGTTTTATTTCGGTTACTTCCTGAGAATTGTGCGTACTCGCGCCTATTTGCAAGAGTTCTTCTTGAAGAGTTCCTACAAGGATAACTGGAACCCAGCGAAAAGTTCAAATGCTGCTAAAGCTCTGAAAATCTAGTTTCACTGATTTAATTCAGGGTAACGATCAAGTAAGTCGTCACGCTTTTTCTTCGATGCAAGCATAGACCAAGAGAATTTTTTCTTCCCTTCCTCGTATCTTCTGTTTTCATCTTTCACAGCAGTGAGTATTTCTAAGAACGCAGCATCGGAACTAATTACGGTTAGTATATTCAGTTTGTACTCAAACATGTACCATGTGGCACCATCGATTTCAATGTAGAGTCTGAAAATATCGCCGCTTCGGCGTTTTTCAATTTCGATAAGACCTTTGGTGTATTTGAAGATTTGTTTTTTACCCATAGATGCTATTCCTAGCGGCCCAGTGGTTGTAAATGTTTCAAGGTCTTCATGCCATACCCATTTCAAATCTCCGAAATAGATGAACTGCTGAAGTTCTTCAGGTAGTTTTTTCAATTGACCATCCAAGGCCATATCCGCGATTATTTTATCGGATTTTTCGGTTCCTAAAAATTCAACAAGACTCTTTTCGAATTGTGTCTTTGTTAAATCAATTGGATCCAAATTCCCGGCGTTTATGAACTTCTCGGCCAGATGTTTTTGCGCACCTTCGTCGAATGGGAAATTTAAAAGCGTTGTGCTCTGTGCATTCAAAACAGAATCATTCGATTGGAAATGAACAGTACCCACAGACTTCATAACCACCATTCCGTAATCTACATTGAAATCCATTACACCATCTCCCGTCAGCTCGCAAGTTGTGGTATTCAAACCGAGCAATTGACCAGGAAGTTTCGGTTGACGAATTTTCTCTTTCGATCCGATGAAGTAGGTTTTCTTTCCTTTGTCGAAATATAAATATCCTGTTGATTCAATAAGTCCGTGATCCTTTTTATTCGGTTTGGCACTTAAGAATCCTGGATAAATTTTCATTGGAGGTTCGTCCTTCACAATTACTCCAACGCCTAACTTCGACATGGTCATATCGCGCAAGGTGCTGTCTACGGGTATATAAATTTCAAGTGGATTTATTTCCGATTTGAATTTGAAGAAGGTTCGAGCAATGCTATTGCAGTTATGCAGAATTCGAACACCACCGGTGAAAGTGAGGTTCGGATTGCTGGCGTTCAATTCGAACTTTCCATAATACTCAAAGGCCGGAGAAAGGAAGAATTGATCGGTTTCTTTAATGTCTCCGAATGCAACGGTTTGGTAAGTTGAATCCAGTCGGAAAGTATTGATGTGAATCTTCTGCTCTTTTTTGTTCTCATCCTTGTAAATGATGTCACCACTTCCTTCATATTTCTTGCGACCTTCAATCTTCAAACTTGCGTTGAAAATTTTGTGATACTGTGTCACGAAGTTGCTAATAACTTGCGCGCGTTCAAGTCTTCGCATGTTCGCCCATTTATCAATGACCACATAATTGCTATCGGGTTGCACCTTGGAATCGGCAACAATGATGTAATCAATTTTTTTACAGGTTAGTCGGTTGTTTTTCACGTCGTATTTCGCATACGGAGAAAGGAAATTCAAACTGTCTTGATTCGGATCTATTGAATAGAAGTTACTTCGTTTCTTTTCGGCATCTGTGTCAATGACTAAATCATTGTCTGCTTTTCTAGACGAAGACAATTCCATCTCTGATTTATCCATAAACCAAGTGAATTGGTCCATATAGCAGACATATAAATTCGTCGGGAATTCAATTTTTGTTTCACCACTGTTACTCTTGAACAGTCCTTTTCTAGCATCGAAGTCGACATCGGCATTTACGTTATCTGTTTTGAACGCAAGCCCAACATCTCCTGGGTTTGATTTCAATTCGAATGCAGAAGTATCAGCGAGCATTTTTCTATTCCGTAATTTGAAGTTTTTCGAAGAAAGTTTCGCGCCCACAAAATCAGCCGATCCGCTACCGCTCATGCCCACAGGTTCAAGACGCATGGTACCTTTGAATTTCGCTTCTTGATTGAAGCAATCGACAAGGTCTTCATTGGTGGTGACTTCCAGTTTATCTTTTTTCGGGAAATACTGCAAATCCATTTTACTCGCTTGCGCATCAGGCACATTCGCTTTTTTATCGCTTTTGTTGGTAAAGGAATTAGCTAATCCAAAGACTTCTTCCGGCACATAAGTGAACGAATTAGAAAGAGAGGTAGAGGTCAAGTAATCAAGTTTTCCTTTTCCTTTCAATCCGGAAAAATTCAAGGTTAAATCACCGGTAACTTTTGCCTTTCCTCCATAGGCTTGAAAGCCAGAATCCGTCGTGTTAATGTGAAATCCTAAACTATTATCGTCCATTAAAACGAGAGGCTCTTTGATGTCAGGAAATATTCCTCCACTAACCAAAGTTCCTTGAAACTTTAAATTCTTTTTGTTGAAATTATCGAGCGAGTCAATTTGAAACGGTTCCACTTCATAATAGAATCCGTCACGCTTGTATTTTCCTTTTTGAATGGAATACGAATCGTAAAAGACATTTGATGTTTTTGTACAAGTTAAAATGGGGTACTGCGGATAGTCTTCGGAATGATAACCACTCTTGTTGGTGGGGTGATCGATTTCCAGCGTACCGGATAATCCTGAAAGAACATTCTTTACACGTGTTTTTGGATAGTTTCCAAAATTATCTGGCGCACGGGTGTAATCATCTACATAAATCACGCACGAATCAATTTCAGCCATATCAAATTTGAATTGGTCGTAGATAAAATTGTATTTCGCTCCCATCAACTCAAAATTCCCCGTATTAATTCGACCACTGAAACTGAAGTCACGATCCTTGTGCAAAATAATTTCTCCACCTGTTGGGTAGATCATTACTTTTTGAGAATCACTCAGAAGCACACTGTTCACCCCTTTGATAATAATATCTCTGGTTAATAAGCTAAATCTTGCATTTTCAGAACGGTCAACTTCCGATATAAATTGAATGGCATCGTAGTCAGAATTTCCACGATTGTTTTCAATGTGCTTGTATAATTTTTGAAGCAATACAATGTCGCGCGTTTCTATGTCATACTGAATATATCCCTTGTTCGTTAAGTCAATAAGAATGGGAATCCACTGTTCAACACCCGTTTTCGCTTGTCGGGCAAAGTCAATGGCTGTGAAGTAATCGGATTGGAGCGCTTTACCTGTTCGGTAGAGAATGTAAACCGGATGGTCATTCGAAATTCCTGCGAGGGTTGAAAAACGTTTTTCTTTGAAATAATCTACGGATTCGAAATCAGCGTTTCCTCCAGGAACCGACCCGAATGTTCCAAAATTCATATAGGGCGCATCTATATTCCATTGCACACTCTCAAAATACATTTCAACTTCGTGATAAGTGTTTTCGAAAGGGGAAGGTGAGATCCCGTTTTCAGTTCGCGACAACTCAAGGTTTCTTGTCTTTTTGGTAAACATGAAAAACAGATCGGGATGGTAAATGCTATCGGAATCTAAACGCATTTTAATGGAAGTATTGCTACTTTGAATGCGGTCGGGTCTTATTTCGAAAAGTAAACTTTGGGCGGTGAGGAACGCTTTTTTCTCGCGGTAAAAAATTAAACTAGCTGGATATTCCATGGTTCCCGTCCCTTCTAGTTTTTTACCCGACATGGTGAAGCCACCTTCATAATCGACATTGGGCACGATGTTCTTAATTTCTAGTCGTTGATAATACGATTCGAACATGGGGTAGGTAGCAGTCTCTTCCGTTTTATTCCCAATGATTTTTTCAGTGAGTTTTCCGGTCAGTGGTTTATCGAAGAACTCGTTGTAGAACATGACACTGTCGATGATGTATCGCGACTCTTTGATTCGTATGTTGAAGTGATTAAACGATGCATAGGTCTTTTCAGGGTCGTAGCCCGCGCGCTGCCACGTCACTCGACCGGCGTTGCCATAAAACTTTTCTAAGGTTGGGAAATAATTCCCTGTCGTTTTGTAGATAACCGAGCTGTCTCCGCGACTAAGACACTTCAAATTCATTTCATCGAATGCAATGTGTGGTAAAGAGTCGAACACGAATCGGTATGCAGTATTGTTGGTTTTCCACTGAAGTGATTCGTTCTTATAAAAAGTTAAATCTTTAAAGAGGCCCAAACTCGATTCAACAAATTCAGCTCCGTATTTCTTTAGTTTTTTGTCGGAATAGAGTTTAACAACCATGTCGTTCCATTCCTTCAATTCAGATTCACTTTTTCCTGAATTTTGAAAATGAATGAAAGCTTGGATGTAGTTGTCGTAGTCTGGGAAAATTTTTGATTTGTTGTCAATGAACATGGTCAGCGTCTCCCGGAATTGCTTTTTCTGAGCATCCGAATAAACATTTTCTTCCAACCACATCTTGGCAAGCTTCTTTTCAATTTGATCTTTGCCGTAATCTTTGCGCTGATCTTCGAAAATCTTGGTCAAATAGCTCAACATCTTCTCATCTTCTTCAGGGAGTTTTTCTCCTTTTTGAGCAGATACACCAAGGCTTATAATTAGGGCAAATAATAGGAAAAGTATTTTCTTCATTGTCGCAGGTCTAGTTCCATTACAAGGTTAACGCATTTTTTCGTCAATTCATTTTTCAGGCATCTCGAAAAAAGGCAATATTTTCAACAAGTTCAATCCTGATTATCGTGCCAAAATGATAGCGGACTTCGTACCTTTGCGGCCTAATCACTTTTGCAATGAACAAAGAGGTATTTATCGTTTCGGCCGTTCGCACCCCAATGGGAAGTTTCGGCGGATCATTAGCTAGCGTTTCTGCTACACAATTGGGTGCTACAGCAATAAAAGGAGCACTGAATAAAATTAACTTGAATCCAGAAGAGGTTCAAGAAGTAATTATGGGTTCGGTTCTTCAAGCCAACCTAGGTCAAGCGCCTGCTCGTCAGGCAGCAAAATTTGCCGGACTTTCAGACAACGTGCAATGCACCACTGTGAATAAAGTATGCGCTTCAGGAATGAAGGCGATCATGATGGCTGCGCAAAGCATTCAATGCGGAGATGCAGATGTGGTGGTTGCAGGTGGTATGGAAAGCATGAGCAGAGTTCCTTTCTATTCAGAGAATTTACGTTGGGGAAATAAATACGGAAACGTAACCATGATCGACGGTTTGGCGAAAGACGGACTAACCGATGTATATCACAATTATCCAATGGGAAATGCTGCAGAGCTTTGCGCGAAAGAGTGCAACATCTCTCGCGAAACACAAGATGAATTCGCAATTGAATCATATAAGCGTTCAGCTACTGCTTGGGCATCTGGACAATACGCTAATGAAATAGTTCCTGTTGAAGTTGTTGGAAGAAAGGGCGACGTTGTTCTTTTCTCTGAAGACGAAGAATACAAGAATGTGAGCTTCGATAAAATCCCAGGACTTCGTCCAGTATTCGCGAAAGACGGTACAGTTACCGCTGCAAATGCTTCAACCATGAACGATGGTGCTGCTGCATTAATTCTAATGAGCAGAGAGAAAATGGAAGCGCTTGGATTAACGCCATTGGCAAAGCTTACAGGCTATGCAGATGCAGAGCAAGCGCCAGAGTGGTTCACAACAACGCCTTCTTTGGCTTTACCAAAGGCAGCTGCGAAAGCAGGTGTGAAATTGGAAGACTTAGATCTAATTGAATTGAACGAAGCGTTCAGTGTTGTTGGAATTGTGAATACTCAAAAAATGAATTTAGATCCTGCGAAGGTTAACGTGAATGGCGGTGCAGTATCTCTTGGACATCCGCTTGGATGTAGCGGAGCACGTATTGTTGTGTCATTAGTTCACGCTTTGAAAAATCGCAACCAGAAATTGGGCGGTGCTGGCATCTGTAACGGTGGTGGCGGCGCAAGCGCTGTTGTTGTTGAAGCCGTTTAAATGAAATAAATGAAATTAGTTTTTCCAAAGCAAATCACACCGCGCTGGCTTATCTTCACGATAGACCTTGCGCTGTGTGCTTTTGCTTTCATTGCGGCTTATCTCATTCGATTCGAATTTGCTATTCCGAAGAATGAACTGGATTTATTGCTGCTCTTCGCTCCATTTTATTTTGTGGTGAGAGCTGTACTATTCTATGTTGGAAAATCATATTCAGGGATCATACGTTTTACAAGCACCCAAGATGCCATACGCTTGGGTTTTGTTTTGCTGCAAGGAAGCCTGGCTTTCATACTTATTAATTTCATTCGGAAAGGAATCAATGGAGCGTATCTCGTTCCAATCTCCATCGTTATTCTCGAATTTTTGGTGAGTGCAGCGCTTCTTGTGTTCTTCCGCCTTTCCATAAAATTCCTTTACATGGAATTGAAGAACCCTAGAGGAAGTAAGACGAAAGTGGTGGTGTTCGGTGCGGGAGAAGGAGGACTGTTGTTGAAAAGAACGCTTGATCGCGATCGAAACTCGGCATTGGAAGTAGTGGCATTCTTCGACGATAATCAGCAGAAGGTTGGAAAGAAATTGGAAGGCGTAGAAATTTTAAGTTCGAAGAAACTCGACGATTTCTTGGCTTCGCATCCGATTGAAGAACTCATAATTTCCGTCCCGGAAATTGCCATAGCTCGCAAGCGCCAATTGGTAGATTTAGCTTTGAAGTACAAGGTGACATTGAAACACCTTCCACATGCGAACAACTGGATTAACGGAGAGTTAAGCGCAAAGCAATTGCGTGAAGTGAAATTTGAAGATTTGCTCGGAAGAGATGTTATTCAAATGAGTTCGAACGAGGTGAAAGAAATTATAGAGAACAAAGTGGTTCTTGTCACAGGCGCTGCAGGCAGCATTGGTAGCGAATTGGTTCGTCAATGTCTATTACTGAATCCAGCTAAAGTTATTGCCTGCGATGTTGCAGAGACCCCTATGTTTTTATTGGGAAATGAATTGTCGAAATACATCGATGATGGAAAGTTGGAAATGGTCATTGGTGATGTGCGCAACGAATTGCGGATGCGACGAA
>JBJOPP010000250.1:0-2623 GCA_046050685.1 Bacteroidota bacterium | reverse complement strand
TGTTGATTCAGCTTTCGAGTAAAATTCATTCAGATTTTGAGGTTGGCCCAGTTGTTCTTCCAACTGAAAAATAGCGACACCGCAGGTTTCGAGTTCAGCTGTAATTTTATTGTTGTAATCTCTTGCTTTTTCCTGATCCGTTGCGCACGATACAGCTGAAAGCAAAAGCGCTATTCCAGCAATACGTATGTATAAAAAACTCACCCCACTCATAAGGCTAAGGTAAGATGCTTCGCAAGATGTTTCACAAGATGTTTTACAAGAAGCCTTCGGCTAGTGGATACACTAACGAAGTTTCTTTCGATAGAATCTTGCGAAGCATCTTACAGAGTATATTTCATCAGAATCTTGTGAAGCATCTTACAAATTATCTTTCTTAAGACTTTTTCTTTCTGAAATCTATGTTGGAAATGAATCCGACTTGAAGCGTATGATTGTTTTCAACCTTCACTCCATCTGACTTTACAATCATTTGGTTCATGTATCCAATTTCTAATTTTCCCCACTTTGGAAATTTGTAACCCAATGCGGCATATGCACGGTTTTGATCGAAGATATTGGCTTGTACATTTTCACCGAAGTTCACGAAGGCTTCATCGTAGCAAGAGAAGTACAGCGAATTGTCTTCTATGGTTTTTCCTTTGAATGGAACCGAGAGTCTCACAAGTACGCGAGCTCTATTCGTATAGACATCGTCTCCTGGCGCATATTCGCCGTTGGATTGTAAGGCAGGTAACTTTGAAAATCGTTGTTCTAAGCGAAGTCGGGTGAGCATCTCAATTCGACCGGATTGGGATTTCACTTGTAGTTGTTCCCAGAATCTGTTTTCTGGAAAGGCTGATTTAGCAGGAAAAACGCCATATTGTGAAGTGTTCACATAGCAGTAACCGGCAGTAGCAAACGCGTTCGGTGCAAAGTGATAATTGATACCTGTGCGTAACAACAACTGTTGTGGTTTTGCAATGATTTCATTTCTTCTGAATTGCGCTTCGATATGTATTCCCCAATGTTCAGAAAATTTGTGATCGCCGAAATACATGAACCAACCGTTGTTATTTGTCTTTGTATTTCGAAGTGGAGATTGGGCGAAACCAAAGCTAGTGCATGCAAGCACGAGCGCTAGTAATAGTATGTTTTTCATCTTTAAATTTTTTATGAAGCGCGATCTGCTACTTCGTGATTCTTTTTGTAATGAGGGCCCATGAATGTTCTCGCGTAAATACGCACCAAAGCTAAACCATCGATAATTAAACTTATTGAAACAATAAGTGAGAGCGCTATTTGATCTTCATGAATATGCGAGAAAATTAAGTCCTCTCCTACGAAGGTTGGTGTAATTGGAAATCCAGATACAGCCAAGGCACACAGTAAAAAGGCGAATGCTCTTTTCGAATAATCATATCCGAGTCCATAGAAATTATTCAAATCGAGTGTTCCTTCTTTTCGTTTGATGCTGTTCAATATTAAATATCCGACACAAGCAGCTACAATTACTCCGCTTAAATAAATAATGTTATGTTCCCAGCTGTAATGTTCGTTGAATGTCACAGCCAAGGCTACCCATAGGTGATTGCTGCATACTAGCAACCAACTTCGAAGTGTGTTTTCTCTTTCGGTGAATGCTGCGAAAACGGAGACCAATCCAACAATTCCTAATACCAAGGAAATAATGTGTCTTACTTCTTCGCTTAAATCTGTTCCAACCAACAGTATCAGTGCACCAACAAAAATCAGTGTTGTAAGACCCAAAATACTCTTGCTGTTCAGTGGGATTTTTTTACCAACCCATTTCATGGGGTTCCACAAATACGAATAGAGAAACATATTAATAGTGAACTCACGTGTTCCTAAAACATAAAAAGTATATTCTAGTTTTTTAGAAACTTTGGATTCAATATTTTTCTTTCTCGGATTGAAATTGTAGAACATATCTTTCATGAGATAGGTAACTACCGAAGGAGAGGTGAGCAGTTGATAGCTTCGTAAAAATGCGTTTCCTGCAATGTGTATCAATGCGAGTGTATTCCATCCCAGAGCTATTTCACAAAAAATAATTCCAATTTGCGCAACAGAAGAATAGGCAATTTGACTTTTAACCGATGTCTGAACACGCGCAATACCGGTAGCAACAAAGCATGTTGCAAGTCCAAGTAGAATAATTAGAATTTTAATGCTGAGCAGGTGTCCCCAAATATCATAGGTTCTCAAAAGAATGAATGCGCCCATGTGCACCGAGAGTGATCCGTAGAATATTGCACTCGATGGTGTTGGACCCTCCATAGCTCGCGGAAGCCAAGAGCTAAAGGGCAACTGCGCAGATTTAGCAGCGGCAGCAATGACCAAGAACACGGAGAGAATTATTGCAGTGGATTCATGCTCATGCAATAGGTGTTGAAGATGTTCAGATGACCAATCGATGAATGCAGTGTTCTCATGAAACATGTGATGACTTAACCACATGGCGAGAATAATTCCAATGTCGCCAAGTCGATAAATGGAAAACACTTTCAATGCATTCTTTACTGGAAGATATCTGTCGCGATAAAATGCAATCAAAAGGAATGAAGAGATTCCGAGTACTTCCCAACCGGTGAAAAGTGTTTCTAAATTTCCTGAAAAGATA
>JBJOPP010000249.1:0-2857 GCA_046050685.1 Bacteroidota bacterium | reverse complement strand
ATTTCGCAATCACATCTTCCAAATTACCCAATGGTTCTGCTACACCATTTTCAACCATTTCCGAAGCATAGTCGGAAGAATATCCAATTTGATTCAAAGCATAATTTTTCACCCCCATTCCCACTGCGTCATAGAAGGTGGTGCTATAAATACTCACCTGAATTTTTGCGCGCTTCAGTTCTTCATTTAGCGAAGATGAAATGGGTAAAACCTCAACACTTTCACTCGTTTCATTAAAATACTTATCGGCCTCTTTCTCCAATGGGTGGAGCTTTACAATTAATTTCCAATCGAGATGGTTCGGTAAAATATTTTCACGCATGAATCGAATCCATTGGATATACGGCTCCGTTAAATTCTTTTGAGCACACAACAACACGCGATTCTCCCTGGCAGTTTCTCCTGACTTCACTTGGCTATCCGTTGTGAAATTTCCAACAACAATAGGTTTCATAAATTCAGCTTCTGATCCAGAACATATCACTTCCCTCCAAAAATTTCCAAACAACCATATTTCATTCGGGAACATCCCTTTCTCAACAGCAGAGCGGTATTTCGACGGATATACATAATACAAATCGTGTTTTGAAATCAATCCATGCTGAAGTTCAACCGTTTTAATCCCCAACATTCTCGCTGCAGCTAAACATCCTTCGTTGTGGTAGTGTGTTATACCCACAACTGTATTTGGAGCTGCCGATGAAAGAAGACTATGCCATCTTCGAAGCGATTCAAAGAAAACAAAGAATGCACTTTCCACATATTGCAATTCTAAACTAGAAAGCGTCTTCGACCCTTTAAGTTTTAGCAAGACTCCCTTCAATTCATCGTATATCTCTCGCTGAATTTCGTTTGCATATGGCATCCAATTCGACATATTCTTCACAGAAAAGTCTGCTTCATCCTCAAACGCGCCGGTCGTATCCCACCAAGAATATTCAGTACTTAAAACGGTTTCGCGAAGCGAATGTGTGATGGGTGAAATTTCTTCCCCGGTTGGAAGTCTCAACTTCCTTCTACCCTCCAAAAACAATATGCTCTCACTTTTTTGCTGCGAGAAATTTACCTCGCGATTTCGCTTTGCATTCACCCACGATTTCAGCTTAAAAATCCACCACGGTGAAAATGGATTTTTCTTCAATAACTTGTCTTGCGCATCTGTCATGGCATACGACAAGCCGTGCTGAACCAATTTTATATAGTTGAAATTGTTGCCTTCGAACAATGTTCCGTCGGGAAACCTGCGCTCAAATTCTTGTTGAATAAGGTTAAAATCAATGGGACGATAAGCCATGGCGCAAGTTATTTAATTCGTTCCACATTCTTCTTCCACCTGTTTTCAACCAGAAAATCATTCCGAACAACAATACTCCCGTGGCGAGAAGTCGCCACACCCAAGAAAGATCGCGCATTAAAAAAACAGCAGCTCCGATTATCACGATGGTTGCAATGAGTTCGAACGGACGAATAATTCTTCTGAATTCGCCGCTATTCTTGATTAAAAAATACCCTGCTATTCCCATAATGAAATATGCGATAACCGTGTTGAATGTTGCCGCCCACGTTTCGTAATACCCTATGAAAATCAGATTTAAAACAACATTTGAAAGAGCAGCAACCACTGTTATTTTCAGGACTTCCATCGTTCGCTTTTCAAAAATGGCTTTGTCCACTACAGCCACATAAATGGGCCTGTAGCAAAATCCGAAAATGAGGATAATAGCCATTGGATAAGCTGCGCTCAGTTCCGCTTTTCTGTATAGCAGTCTAAATATATCCGGAATCCACAATCCAAGAACAGCGGCAATAAGTAGCGAAATATAAAACCACGCTCGAACCAATTTTCCTACTGTTTGCATGGCCAAATCAGTTCCAGTTTTATACAAATCGAAAACAATGGGTGTTAATACCTGATTGGCTTGTGCCTGAATATTTTCAAAATAGGAAGCGAAGGAATAAGCAATACTATACTGACCAATTTTATTCTGTGAAACGCCAAAACGGTCAAGTAATACGCGGTCTGAAGAATTCAGCAAATAAGTCGCATACTCCTTCGGTATGAGAGGAGTGGCTATCTTGAGATCGGAAACAATCTCGTTTTTATTGAAATGAAACGACGGTCGAATGTTCTCTTTCACATAAAGAAAATATCCAAAATAGGCGGCTAACAAAGCCGAGGAGATCGCTTGAGAATAAAGCCAAGCCATGTATCCCAAATTGAAATATGTCACGCCTACGAAGCTTATGAAAGCTGATAATATTCCCACGCCAATGGTTATCGAATAAACGCGCTGATGCTCATGTCTGAACTGTAGTAATCGCGTTGCAATAGATTTGGTTAAATCGAAAAACAAAAGCGGAACAATGACTAAAACCAACACAAGTGTTAACCGGTCGGCCTGGATTTTATTTCGAAGTGAAATGAATAAAAGAGTTGCCACCAAAGCAGCATATATGAATTTGTACAACCATTGAAATCCGAGGAGTCGCGACCATTTCGATTTGAATTCCGCTCCTAATTCGAAATAACTCTGCTGAAAAAGTACGATGTATCCCAAACTACTAAAGGCCCCGACTAATCCGGCATAGCTTAGAATTAAACCATAGATGGCATAGTCACTTGCTGAAAGAAAAGGCGTTAAAAAAGGAAGTAAGAAAAGATTGATCAGTGCAGGGGACTGATTGGCAAACGAGTAAAAGAAGGTATGGGAGACAATTTTCTTAAGCATTCACTATTAAGGCTTAAGACAAATATAAGTCTTAGCCGTTCAATGCTTCTGCACCGGCAACAATTTCCAAGATCTCTCCAGTAATTGCCGCTTGACGAGCTTTGTTGTAGGTTAACTTAAGTTCTTTA
>JBJOPP010000248.1:0-5892 GCA_046050685.1 Bacteroidota bacterium | reverse complement strand
GGGAAAGTGGCGTCTGGACCGTCATAGACATTGAAGGTTTCAAAGAAGCCTTCCATCTGACCGGAAATAAAATCGAATGTCATAAAAGATACTCCGTCGTTCTGTACGTCCGGACAAAACGTCCAAGTGAAGTTTTCTCCGTTGTTGTAGCAGTAATTAAACACACCTCCATCCTGCGCGCAACTGGGGGTTGGAATTCCTTGGAATCCACCTTGAAGTGTTAAATCTCCACAAGAGTAAATTTGATCCGGACCTGCAGTAATGGTCAACGGCTCAGTGAATGTAATTTGAATGGTAGAATCGAATGAACAACCGAAGTTGTTTACAACGTGGTAGGTGTAATCGTACGTTCCAGGTCCCGGAGGATCAATGGTTGCAATATCCGCGTCAGCATCAATGACTACAATGTTTGGACCCGTCCAATACGAAGAGTCAGAGTCTATACCAATGGAAGGGGTAAAGGTGGTAACACCTGGAAATAGGGCAGGGTTGAAGTTTATTCCCCAATAGAAAATATAACCGTTGTCAATCGCAAGGTTGTCTGTAACAGAGAAAGTCCATGCGCCGTTCAGGGGGCATCCTACGAGGTCACATAAATTACCAGCAGCAGAATAGGTTCCAGAGCTGAGTGCGTTCCCTGGGGTAGGCCCGCCAGTTCCAGTCGTTAACCCTGCAGTAGATGATTGTCCCCAGGTTCCGTTGGTCGCATTTGGGGCCCAATAATAATCCCATCCAATACCAGGATTTGTAGAACCATCATCGACAGCTTCACCTAAGAAAGTTCCTCCTCCTCCGTTTGTTCCCCAAGTAACAAGGTCTACCGTTGTTCCATTTGGACAAGTAATGGTAATTCCTAAGTCACCCATGTAACTGTGCTCCATGTTAACCATAACGCTGTACAAATCAGCGCAGGTTGAGAGCGTTGCACCTGGATCAAAGAAGTCAAAGTTCAAAGAGGTCGAATAAGAGAATCCAGCACCATCGGCCAGATACGTTTCTCCTGCTACAACTTGCGGAGGTAAAGCAGTCCACTGCGTGCTTTCAGAAGAACCCTGCAAAATAACTTGCTCACCGAAGCATGTCGTCTCGGTAATGTTATTCAATTCAGGGAATGTAGGAATGGTTGAAACTAAAACTTGAAGGGGAGTAGTATTTAAACTTTGGCAACCGTTGTTGTCTTCAACGGTTAACGTTATTACGTATTCTCCAGGTTCATTGAAGGTGTGAGATGTCAATTGTCCTGACAAACTATCAATAGATCCATCATCGAAATTCCAAAAGTATTGCGCCAAAGTAAATCCAGGTTCTGCAAATGAACCCACACCACTAAAGTCAATGGCATCACCTATACAAATTGAAACAGACTGCTCAGGACCGGTAGGAGCTGGGTTAGAAATAACTGAGTTCTGAGTAGGAGGGGCACACGGTGTTGTACAAGAGATTGCGGCTTCAAAACCAGGAGAGGTCGCATTCGCATTTCCGTTATCAGAAAACACAACAGTCAAACATCCCGAAGGATTGTTCACCGTACCTGTAACCTGAAGTCCTTGAAGCGTATTGCCCGTATAGCTTCCCAATTGGGGAGCAGCCGTTGTTGGTCCATCGAAAATTGTGAAATAATCGCTGTTGTTTCCGTTCGGAGAAGTTTGCAATGCGAATGCAGATAAGTCTAATTGAATCACATCGCCAGGAACATCCGGACAAATGGTCATCGTGTAATTCGCATCTGGATAAGGGTTACCACCACCCGCATCAAACAAAGAACCTGAGCATGTTGAAATTGTGGTTGTGCTCATGCAATAATTGCCAGGAACGCCGCAGTCGAGCTGCGCATAGGCAGAATACGACATTAGGCTCAGAAAAACGATAGATAAGAATTTATTCATTCTTGAAGTTGGTTTAGTTTTAGACGCTTCGTAGCAACAAATGGTTGCTTCAAAAAGTCATAACAAAAAGGCGAAGCGAATTTAAGAAAAATTGCCGTTGAATTATCAAGAATTAGAACAAACAAAAGGGCCTTCGAAAAGGCCCTCATGTTTTAGGTATTTGAGGTTTTGGTTAAGGTACAATTGTAAGTGTTCCGCTGTAATAGCGTGCGTCGTTTCCATCTTCGCCATAGATCAAAACAATCCATGGGAACTGCTGTCCAGCGCTTGCTTTTTTACCTCCTTTCATATCACCTTTCCAAACTTTCGTTTTGGAAGTTGATTCGAAGATAATATTCTCTCCATCGTAAATGGTAAGCTTGAATTTATTTCCACCTTTCTTCAATGCTTCAGGCATGAAGGCAATGTCGTTTTCATTCATCTTCAATACAGCGCCCAAATTGAAATCTGCATTCACTTGAACAATTTTAATTTGCTCGTCTTTACAACCGAATGAATTGTGAACTTCTAGAATAACGGGTTGTTTTCCTTTTGAATTGTAGATAACACTCGGAGAAACTTCTGAAGAAGTTCTATTCTCTGTGAATTTCCAAACGAAGCTATTTGCGTTTACGCTGGTGTTTACAAATTTCGCAGTAGGCTCACCAACCGGACTGTTCGTATAAGACCACTCGAAATCTGCTTCAGGCTTCGGGTTAATCGTAATCAAGTCACGCATTGCAATCGTAGAAATTTGTCCGTCGTTCGGATTCGTTACAGATAACGAAACATCGAAAGTTCCTGCTTTCTTATAGATGTGAACAGGATTCTCTTGGTTAGAGAAGCTTCCATCACCGAAGTTCCACAAGTAGCTGCCATTTTTCGGGCTATTCTTCGCAGTGAAGTTAACTTCCGTTCCTGCACAGGCCGTGCGAATGCTTGGCTCAATAACCAAAGACTTGTTTTTAATCTCAGTATGATCAACAACTTCAGGGCTATTAGAAACAGCATCAGTAGCGGCAGGGGTTACAACGATGTCTTCTGTTGAGTTTGAATCCTCACTTGCAGCATCGTTTTTAGAAGAAGAAGATTTAATTACATCATTGTTGAATTCAGTGATGATTTCAGAAATTCCAGATGCGTTGCTGGCTTCAACGTCATTCGTATTTGGTACAGCTACAGTATTTGAAACTTCACTTGCATTGGGCGTAGTGTTTTGAGCGATTTTATTCTCGCTTGAAATAACAAGATATCCTGAAACGCCAACAATTACTGTAACCGCAGCAACACTTCCCCACAAAGCTAATCCACTAAGTATGCGCTTGCGTAGAATGCGTCGGCTTACTTGCGTCCACTCTGAGGAACTATATGGAAGCTCATAGTTCTTATAAGCGTCCTGTATACCTTGTTCAAATTTATCCAACGGGTTATTGCTCATTCGCCGCGTTAATTTTATTTTTTATTAATATCTTTTTCATGTTCTTCTTGGCCTTCGCGTAGTTACTTTTTGAAGTCCCTAAACTAATGCCCAGTTTCTCACTTATTTCTTGGTGAGAAAAGTTTTCGAAGACATACAAGTTGAAAACTGTACGATAGACAGGTGACAATTGTTGCATGGCTTCCACGATGTGGTGGGGTTGAAAGTCGTAAATGTCTGACTCTTGCTCGTCTTCCTCATCACTACTTTCTTCAACATAGTGCTTCGAATTTTCTAAGTCTAGGTCTACCGTGTGCTTTTTCTTTCTGTATTGATCAATAGATAAGTTTACCATTATCCGTCTAATCCATCCTTCCAAAGATCCGTTTCCTTCAAACTTTTCCAAACTGGAAAATACTTTAATGAATCCGTCTTGCACCATGTCTTTCGCCTCGTCAGTGGAACTTGCGTAACGCAAACACACTGCCTTCATCTTCCCATAATACATCTTATAAATAGCATGTTGGCTTCGGCTGTCTCCTTTAAGGCAGCCGTCAATCAGTTCTTGTTGGGAGCGTTCTGTTGACACCAATAATTTGTGTTAAGACGAGATTAATTTCAGGGGTTGCCTCGGACGAGGTTTTTCAAATGTAATTCTTT
This sequence comes from Bacteroidota bacterium, assembly GCA_046050685.1. Classification (GTDB taxonomy): domain Bacteria; phylum Bacteroidota; class Bacteroidia; order Flavobacteriales_D; family Sanyastnellaceae; genus CAIZGX01. Next base: position 1,950 of record JBJOPP010000248.1, on the reverse strand, counting down.
CTTTTGTTTCTTGAACCTATTTCAAAGTCTCTCCCCTAATTTTGCAACATGAAACGCGTAGTGGTCGGTTTGTCGGGCGGAGTAGATTCTGCAGTTACAGCGCACTTGCTCCTGGAGCAAGGGTATGAGGTAATTGCCGTTTTTATGCGGAATTGGCACGACGAGACGGTAGTCATTAATAATGAGTGCCCGTGGATCACCGATTCGAACGATGCCATGCTGGTAGCAGAGCACCTCGGAATTCCTTTTCACGTGTTGGATTTAAGTGTTGAATACCGCGAACGTATTGTTGAATACATGTTTCGTGAATACGAGTTGGGTAGAACGCCCAATCCAGATGTCCTGTGTAACCGCGAAATAAAATTCGATGTCTTCTTGAAGGCAGCTGAACAACTCAAGGCAGATTTCGTAGCAACCGGACATTATGTGCGGAAATCGGAAACCGTTGAAAACGGAGTGACGCAATACCATTTGCTTTCAGGAGCCGACGGTAACAAAGACCAGAGCTATTTTTTGTGTCAATTGAATCAAGCCCAATTGAGCAAAGCTCTATTTCCGATTGGAGAGCTTACCAAGCCTGAAGTGCGCGTTATGGCTGCTGAACTTCAACTTCCAAATGCAGATAAGAAAGACTCACAAGGGTTGTGTTTCATTGGGAAAGTGAAACTACCTGTTTTCCTTCAACAACAATTAGCACCGAAAAAAGGAAGAGTACTTCGCATTAAAGAAGACTTCCTTCCTCAATTGAATGAATTGGTGGAAGACACATCCACTGAACCGCAAGTGCTTTCAAGACCGCAAGTCTTTACTCCCGAAATGTGCGACGATGTTGGAGAACACAACGGGGCACACTATTATACAGTAGGGCAGAGAAGAGGTTTGGGAATAGGCGGACAAGCCATTCCGTTGTTCGTGGTGGCCATTGACGTAGAGAAGAACATTGTCTATTCGGCGCAAGGAGAAACTCATCCGGCCTTGGCCCGCAGAGGATTGGCCATTCGCAACGAAGAGGCTCATTGGATTCAAGAGCATATGAAACCGTTGAATGGAAGCGTTTTAGAGGTTGAATGCCGCATTCGTTATCGACAACCGCTTTTCAAAGCGAATGTTTCGGTTGGAAGTGAATTCACGTATGTGATTTTTCACGAAACCCAATACGGCGTGGCGAAAGGACAGTTTGCCGCCTTCTACATCGGGGAAGAATTAATAGGAAGTGGCGCCATTTTCGAATAGGCATTTTTCCACAATTCCAACATTAAGCAACTTTTTTCACTTCATTAATGTCTGATTAACAGCGAGTCAATATATATTCGTAACACTAACCTTAAATTATGAAACAAACTTTACGTTTAATTCTATTTGCTTTCTTGGTTGCTTCAGGATTTGCAGCAACAGCTCAAATAGATACCACTTGTACGCAAGTTTCTTATTCCGTTACACCGGGAGCTTTTCCAGGTGAAATGAGTTATACAGTAGTTAACACTTCTACCGGATCGGTTGTGGCAACAGGCACAGGTATTGGCGGTGCAGGAGTTTGGTGCTTGCCAGACGGATGCTATGGAGTGAATATGTTCGATTCATTCGGAGACGGATGGAACGGAGGTGCATTGAATGTCTTTGTTATGGGCGAAAGCTCTTACACAGGAACATTTACAACAGGTAATCAAGGACAATTCATGTTTGGTGTTGGAGTAGGCAACTGCGGTACTGCATCAATTCAAGGGTGTATGGATCCTTCTGCTATGAACTACAACCCAATTGCAAACGTGAACATCGGTTGCTTGTACGAAGGTTGCACAGATCCAACAGCAACGAACTACAACGCTAACGCAAATGTTGATGATAGTACGTGTACGTATTGCAACGGAGTGGGAAGTATCAATGCTTCACTTTATATCTGCACGTTTTCAAATGGAGATCAAGTTACACTTAACATCTTGAATTCAGCTG
>JBJOPP010000247.1:0-2664 GCA_046050685.1 Bacteroidota bacterium | reverse complement strand
TCCTTGTTTACGCAAGTGCGCGCATTGTTAATATGGCACTTCCATTGGCCATTCTTATGTCAAGTATAATGACCTTCGGAACCCTTGCCGAAAATTACGAGCTAACAGCAATGAAGAGCGCCGGAATGTCGTTAAGTCGAATTCTTCGTCCACTCGTTGTTTTCATGTGCGCTTTATCCATCTTCTCATTCGTGTTCGCCAACAACGCTTGGCCCATTGCCAACCTGAAATTCCGTACGCTACTCTATAGCATAGTACAACAAAGACCAACTCTGAACCTCGAAAGCGGGGTGTTCTATAATGGTATTGAAGGAATTAGCATTCGCGTGATGGATAAGAACATAGAAACAGGTATGTTGAAAGATGTCCTCATCTATGACCACCGCAATCAAAACCTCGGTAACCGAACAGTCATTCGAGCTAGCGAAGGACTCATGAGCGAAACAGAAGACAAACGCTTCCTCATTTTAACATTAAAAAACGGAGTTACTTACGAAGAAAAAGAAGAAAGCAGCAGACCGAAAAAAGGCGCAATGCAACCGAAAACTCCAGAAAAACATATGCCTCTGGTTTCTGGTAATTTCGAAACCATGATTCTTCGATTGGATTTAAGCTCATTCATCTTTCAAAAAAACGACGAAGAGATTTTCAAAAACTCCTTCGAAATGATGACTGTCGCTCAACTTGACCAAACCATTGACAGCCTTGAAATTCAGCGCGACAGCCTAGCCATTGCCATACAGAATTTCCAAGGCAATAACGCTACAAAAGCAGACCCGAACGCACCTGCAATCACCAGCGCTAAAAATGTCGCTATAGACAATAACGCGAAGCAACAAAAAACGTTAGAGGGTATGAACGAAGAGTTAATGAATAGAACGAAATTCATTAACCGACATAAAATTGAATGGCACCGCAAATTCACCTTGGCGTTTTCGTGTATCATTTTATTTTTCATTGGAGCACCACTTGGAGCCATCATTCGAAAAGGCGGACTTGGCTGGCCAACCATTCTTGCTCTTGGAATTTTCATTCTGTTTGAAATGCTCACCATAGCCGGTGAGAAAATGACGAAGAGTAATATTCTTGAACCCTACATAGGCATGTGGTTAGCAACCTTTGTAACTCTGCCCATGGGAATTTTCATAACCTATCGCGCACGCATGGAAGGGAAATGGCAATGGAATATTTTCAGAAAAAAGGAAAAGAAAAGCAAATCTGAAACAGCATGAAATTTCTTCAGATTTGTCAAAAACCTCCTCTCCCACTAACCGACGGTGGATGCATTGCCTTTCACGCGCTGACTTCAGGCCTTCTTCAAGCGGGGCATCATGTTAAAGTTTTTACACTCTTCACCGACAAGCACGACTTTAAACCAGAGTCGATGCCCGAAGATTATGTACAAAAAACAGACATTGAAGGTGTCTATGTAGATACAAACATGAATCTCGTGGATGTGTATTGCAACTTCATGACAAGAGATCCATACAACCTCAGCCGATTCTTCTCGGTTGATGTGGATATTCGTCTTACGCGATTGCTTCAAAAGGAAAAATACGATTGCATAATTCTGGAAAGCATATTTACTTCACCATACCTGTCAACAATTCGAAGGAATGTAAAAACGAAAGTCATACTTCGTTCACACAACATTGAACATCAGATTTGGAACAAGCTTGCTCTCGGAGAAAAAAACATCTTCAAAAGAATATACCTTTCCTACCTCAGCAAAAAGCTTTACAAAGCTGAAATAGAGGCCTGGCGAAGCGTTGATGGCATTGCATGCATTAGCTACGATGACCTTCAATTTACACGCGCGCTTTCACAAAAACCTTCTTACTTGTTACCCGTGGCAATGCCTGTGCTACCTGCTGTTGACATGAAGGGTGATAAATTAAAAGCATACCACATTGGCTCAATGGATTGGCTTCCCAATTTAGAAGCCATAAATGGATTTATTGAAGACTCCTTACCCGCTGTGCTAATTGAATTTCCTGAATTTGAATTTCATATCGCCGGAAGAAAAATGCCCGCTTCATTACACGATAAAAAAATACCCGGAATAGTTTCTTGGGGTGAAGTTGACAGCGCCGAATCTTTCGCTCGGAATTTTCAAATCATGCTCGTACCCTTGCAATCTGGATCAGGAATTCGAATTAAAATTCTTGAAGCATTCGCAATGGGCATGGCCGTTATTTCTACAGAGCAAGGCATTCGTGGTTTAGATGTTGAAGACCGAAAGGAATATTATAACGCAGAAACTCCAGAAGAATGGGTAAATGCCCTGCGAGAACTTAAAAACCCTGAAGAGCGCAATCGCATTGGAAAAAATGCCCAAGCATTCATGGAAGAATCATACAGCAATTCCAAGATCGTTCAACCCTTGGTTCATTTTATTAAATCCCTTCCGAAAAGATGAAACTTGTAGTGCTCACCTCGCGCATTCCGTACCCATTGGAAAAGGGAGACAAACTTCGCATTTTCCATCAGATAAAACATCTTGCTCAAACACATGAAATTTGCCTCATTTGTCTGAACGATAGTTCCGAGAAAATAGATACTTCTGTTTTAGAGGAACTTGTTTCTGAATTACATGTTATCCCATTATCGAAATGGAAAATCCCATTTCGAATGTTCTTTGCGCTGTTTCACAAATTGCCTTTT
>JBJOPP010000246.1:0-12125 GCA_046050685.1 Bacteroidota bacterium | reverse complement strand
AGAACCTACCTTGTGCTGCCAGTCCATGATACAGGCGTCTAATGTTGTTCTTCCCTCTCTATCTGGAAATCCACCCAAACCTACACTTAGGTTTGTCAAATCAGACTCCGTTTTCCATACGCCCATCTCGGCCATGTCCAATGCGGTTCCTCCTTTCTTCAAGGCCTCCATTGCAGCGTCGTTTGCCACAATACCGTGATCCCATGTTGAGAGAACTAGACCTTTGGTGTAGCGTACTTTTTCAGTTGGCTTTTTCTTTTTTTCACTGAATGAAAAAAGAGCGGGCGACAATCCCAAAAGGGCTCCTGTCGCAGCTAACTGACCTAAAAATTTTCTTCTGTTGGTTGACATTTATTTTACTACAAATGGTGTTCTGTATACTCCTCTTTCACCTACTACTTGAACGAAATAAACGCCCTCGGCCAATGTTGATGCATTGAAAAACAATTTCGATTGTTCAGGAGATAAGACCCCTGCATAAATTTCTTGAACTCTTCTTCCTTGAGCATCCAAGATGTATGCATTCACTCGTTGTGAAGCACGAACACTGAATTCAACGCAAGTCATTTCACTTGCTGGATTCGGATATAATCTTGAAAATTGGAAAGCCTCTTCGTTAATGGCGTTTCCAGCGAAGACATCGAAGCTCCAGTAGCCATCTGGCGCTGCCATTGGGCGTTGCAGAACTTTCCCAGTCGACGCTTCTCCTTCAACATAATAATAAACACGCGTTCCAGCAGGCTGTGCGGGAATGAATCCCTCCCAATTGTTGCTTCCGATATTAACCATATCTACTTGCGTGTAAGCACCCGACAACGAAGTCTTCCAATACATTCTTCCTGCAGCAACACCGTCGCGATGATTCATATAGGCTACAACACTATAATCGGTTGTTGTGTTGTCTGTATCTGGAAGTGGATTGTGACTAATTAAAAGTGGATCGGCTACACCTACGCTATGTGTAATGCAATGTATAGCGCCACTTGCAGCAATAATGTTATCGGTGTTGTTGTCACAGTCGATACCAACAATTTGATATCCTGGCAACATCTCTTGCCAAATGCGTAACGCGGTTGTATCGTATTGCTCACGATAAATTGGAAGAATAACCATCTTGTTTACAAAAACAGCATTGGTGTATGTTCTGTAAGACGCTGGAGGATTCGAGCTTGGCCAATTTCCTGCAACACTTGGTGGCATGGGAATGCGAACAACATTGTACGGCTCTCCCCATTTATTCATGAAGTTTGAAACTACATAATCCATGTTTGCGTTGATCTGTGGACCGTCTGAAATACCTGCTGGGTATTCCCCCACTAACAAGGTTTGCTCATCAATCAATTTCATATGCATATCCACGTGATGAATGCCATCGTAAGGGAGTGTTGGCATTTTAATGTAACGATCGATGCCCAAATATTCTGCTGCGATAGCATCAATTTCCGCTTCTGTTTTTGCAGTAACTCCGTATGGATTACCAGCAGCATTTTCTTCTAAAATTAATTCGGTAACAATGGCTGTTCCGAATCCATCGCTCATCCAGTTTCCTCCCGTATTCACCAAATCGTCTGGTGCAGCAGTTGTGGTGTACATGTCTAGGCCTAGGTAATCGGCAATGTATTGCGGAGAAGAATTATCGTTTGGTCTGGTTGGACGATTGTAAATCCAATCTACCAAAAACAAATCATCCACTTCATTTCCGTATGCTGGGTTTGCGCCGTAATCGCGCATCCAAACCGAATCGTAATTCGCAGGAAGAATAATTACATTGTTCAAATCGGTAAAAGCCGGACCGCCTGCTGTTCCGAATAAGTAAGCCTCTGTACCTGCAACATCTTCCGAAAGAATAATCACCAATGTTTGTGTGCGTGCAGCCGCAACAATTTGCTTCAAAATAGATGGATAAGAAATCCAAGAAACTGTTAAACATTGAATCTCTTCCCATTCAGCCATGGCGCGAATGTTCGTGAACGGCGGAGGTGATTCAATTCCTCTATCACTGTTTAAAATTGAAAAATCACCATGAGCTATCTGCTCAATTTCTTGCGGAGTAAGATTGCGCGGCAATGTCACCTGACTCTGTGCCGACCAACCAAATAAGAGAAATAAAACAAATGATAAAACTGACTTTTTCATAGCAATAAAATTTCAGCTTGAAAATTAGTCATCAATTCATCAACTTTTACAAGTTAATGGACAAATTATTCGTTTGAAAAGGCAAGCAATACAAACTATCTAGCAGAAATGTTGAGCCCGAGCTTCCAACAGTCACACAATTGTATTTGATCCACTTTCCACCATAGACTGAACATTGGAATGTTGTATCCGATAAATTCGTGAAGGTCTTCACTTCGTTCGAGCAGCACGTGCATTCGAAATTCGCATTTATCCAATTGAATTGAATAACATTTGACCCCGACAGATTTGCGAGGGTCACATTCACGCTGGATTCAGGCCAAAGAGCAATATCCTTCTCCAACGAAGTTTCATTGCGCAATTGATCCGGAGAAAGCGCTATTTCCTTGCTGTAGTAGAATTCCCTTGAAACCATTAACCTCGCTTCCACAATGTTCTCTTTCTTCCACTCTAACGCATAACTTCCATTGATATCGGACTGTGTCGCGTCTGCCTCTTGAAAATAATTCGTTAGAATGCCATTCACCAATGCCTTCTGTTCTATTGATACACTCACGTATGGAAGTGAAACATTCGAAGAGGCGTCCTTCGTCCTTCCTGCAATCTTGAAGTTACTCGACTCCTCTTTGCAAGAGAAAAAGACTACACTACAAATCAATGCTAGAATGATGTTCTTCATTTCGCAGACAATTTATAGTGTTCGAAAATGGCAAGAATCTTATTTACAAAATTCACTGGCCCCACTCCATTCAGGTATCCGTGCTTCACGCATGACATGGCGTAATATTGTCGCTGGGCCTTCAGCATAAGTGCGTCGGCTACATGACCTTCCCAAAGGGTATCGTTCCTTCCAGTTTGACGAGCAATACACATGGCATCGAGAATGTGACCCGGGCCGCAATTGTAACTGGCCAAAATAAACTTCACGCGTTCGTTCGGATTGTTGATGTATTGCTTCCAAAAATTATCGAGATTTTTTAAATACTTCGCGCCTGCTTGAATGTTATTGTCGGGCGGACAAAGTGTATCTCCGTCATACTTCATTAACGTTGCTGGCATAAGCTGCATGAGTCCACGAGCACCCGCCCATGACTCTGCATTCGGATTGAATCCTGACTCCACAAAACTTAAAGCCGTGAGCAGTTTCCAATCCCACCCCACAATGGGAGCGTGCGCTTTGTACAGCGAATCGAACGGCGATAGTGCTCCTGCTACTACAGGCGGCATAGAGAAAATTCGTTGCACACCTCCTGACCAGTTTTCTTCAGCTCTTCCGAAATATCTTCTGTACAATTTATTGATAAATCGTCTTCCACTTTTCCCACCGATAAAAGCATTTAATCTTTCTTGAAGCAGGTATGCGTTCGGACGAACAGCCCAAGCAATGTCTTCATCTTCGCTCAACTCAACGGACATATCCAAGTTCGGATAATCTTCAAAACTCAAAAAAGCCAAACTCTTATCTGTGATGGTTGCGGGCACTGCACCACTTGCAACCTCTTGCAAAAGTTCTTCGGTGCCCACCTTTCCGCTTGCCTCAATCACTTGAAGGTTAAGCCCAGATTCCTTTGTTATTTGTTCTAGCTTTCTGTAAAACGAAGAATAAGCATGCACATGAATTGGCAAGCGATCCAATTCATTCACGCCATGAACTACAATTCCATTTTGAAGTAATTTATTTGCGGTGTCTTTGCGCTGAACCAACACCTGTTTCGTTTGATAGATTGCCGGTGAGAATGCCAAAAACTTTTTTCGTTGCTCATTAATTGTGAGGTTCGAAGCAATGATATCTCCCTCACCACGATACAACATCGCGAACATACTATCCAGGTTTTCAATCACCCGAACTTCCAATTTCACTTTCAAGAATTTCGCGAATTGACGAGCCAACTCATAATCAAAACCCTTCTGCTCTTCCTTGTAGAGATAATAGGTTGAAGCGCTGTTTTCAGTAAGGATTATCAACTTCCCTCTTGCTCGAATTGAGTCTAAATCAACAGAAACTAACTCAGGCAAATTCGGGTCTTGCTCAAATTCATTTTGCACTTTCTTGGGAGAAAGAAGAATGAACATGAAAGCGACTCCACCCAAGAGAGCAATCGAAACGATTATTACGCGCCAAACAGATTTCTTCAATGATATTGGATTACTTCCGTGCACACCACACGAAAGGGTTACTTACAAACTTAATCAATTTTATTTTCATGAACGAGTTGCTCTCGTTTCAGTAGAAATTCGCTTTTCAATTCAACAAAGAAATCTGGGAAATAATTCGAAGCCACTTCAACATGATCTAGGAAAAAATTTCCCGCCTCTATTAACGCTTCACCGCGCGGAATGCGCATTCCCATTTGCCTAACTATAACCGCCATTCCTTCAGGAAAGGAATACTTCATCATAAATTCTTTGTCTTTCATGTGGAAGAAATACTTCTTCATCTTTTCCGGAAAAATATCTTCATGCTTATTCAAAACATGAAAAGTGAATTGCTGAAATTCCGCAAGCTCCCTTCCCGAATGAATCTGAAAATCTTTCGCCAAGAAATAATCGAACACCAAATCAATGAGCACTCCACTGTACAAGCCCAATTGAGGTCGGTACGCTGCGCGCAGTTCTTTCACCAAGTCATGTGTATCCGTGAAAGAATCAACCCAACGATGAAGTAGGATTCCTTTGCGAATATCAGGACTGAACAAGTTGAAATCATTCCCCTTCACCGCGTCTGCAATGAACTGTCCAACCATTTCCTCTTCGTTATCAGAAGAAAGGTACAAGTGAGCCAAATGATTCATGTCACAAAGAACGAAGTTTAACTCTTTCGGTGAAGTATCTTTGCACAAGTTATTTTAAAGACATGACCTTAATAAAATCGATTTCCGGATTTCGTGGCACCATAGGGGCAATTCCAGGTGAGCATTTAACACCCCTTGACACGGTGAAATTCACAGCAGCATTCGCTGCATTTCTTCAACATAGAAATAGCAAACAAAGTATTTCAATTGTAGTTGGAAGAGATGCGCGCATAAGCGGCGAAATGCTTCAGAACCTTGTAATGAATACCCTTGTGGGAATGGGAGTGCATGTGATTGACGCTGGACTTTCAACCACACCAACGGTAGAATGGGCGGTTACGGAAAGCAAGGCGAATGGTGGAATTATTCTTACGGCTAGTCACAATCCGAAAGAATGGAACGCTTTGAAATTGCTCAACGAAAAAGGAGAGTTTATTTCTGGCGACGAAGGAAAAGAAGTTCTTCGCAGAGCAGATGCCGATGATTACGCATTCTGCACCGTAGATGAATTGGGTAGTATAGATGAGCGCAACTTCATGAAAGCGCACATTCAACATATTCTTGGAATTAGTACGATAGACGCAACGCTTATTGCCAGCAAGAAATTTAAAATTGCTGTAGACGGCATTAACTCTACTGGAGGTATTTATGTTCCTGCTTTGTTAGATGCTTTAGGTGTTGAGAATATTGTTCCGATTCACTGCAAAGCAGACGGACACTTTGCGCACAACCCAGAGCCATTGGCTGAACATTTAACGGATATTGTTGCCATTGTAAAAAAAGAAAAATGTGATTTAGGAATTGTGGTTGATCCAGATGTAGATCGTTTAGCATTCGTTTGCGAAGACGGAAGTTTATTTGGTGAAGAATATACACTCGTTGCCATTGCAGATTATTTACTTGGCATTACTCCCGGGCCTACCGTGAGCAATCTCTCGAGCAGTCGCGCCTTGGCAGATGTTACACACAAGCACGGACAACGCTACGAAGCGTCTGCTGTTGGTGAAGTGAACGTGGTAGCGAAGATGAAAGAAATAGGAGCTGTGCTTGGCGGTGAAGGAAACGGTGGTATTATCTATCCTGAAACGCACTACGGAAGAGATGCCCTTGTTGGAATAGCGTTGTTCTTAACACACCTTGCGAAGAACTTCAATTCAGTTTCTGAAATGCGTGCAACGCATCCAACCTATCAGATGATTAAAGACAAGGTGGTCTTGAGTCCGAGTCTCGATGTAGATGGAATACTTGCAACCGTTGCGAAAGAATTTCAAAATGAAAAAGTAAATACGATTGATGGTGTGAAGGTAGACTTCTCGAACGGATGGGTGCATTTGCGTAAAAGCAACACCGAACCTATCGTTAGAATATATGCTGAAGCGCCAACGAATGAAGAGGCGATTGAGCTTATTCAAAAAATTAAACAACACATTCCTTCTGCAGAATGAGAGCTTATTTAGATAACGCAGCAACCACACCGGTTGCTCCTGAAGTTGTTGATGTTATGTCGAATTTCTTGAAAACAGAATTCGGCAATCCCTCTTCCACCCATTCATTCGGAAGAAAAGTAAAGACACAAATTGAAACGGCGAGAAGAACTATTGCAAAGCACTTAAACTGCGAGCCTGGAGAAATCTATTTCACCAGTGGTGGAACCGAGGCCGATAATTTGGCTATGCACATTGCTGTTCGCGATATGGGCTGCAAGCGCATCATTACTTCAACCATTGAACATAGCGCCATTGTTAAGACAGCTGAAAAACTTCAAGAAGAAGGAAAGGCATCTGTTCATTGGGTAGCATTGAACGCAGATGGAAGCATTGATTTAAATGACCTTCGAAACACATTGAGCGATGGCGTAAAGACTTATGTTTCGCTTATGCACGGCAACAACGAAATAGCAAACTTGCTTCCGTTGGAAGAAGTTGCAAATATCTGCGTAGAGCACGGCGCGCTGTTCCACAGCGATACGGTTCAGACGATGGGACACTATCGTTTCAACCTAAAAGAAACACCTATTCATTTCATTAATGCTGCTGCGCACAAATACCACGGCCCGAAAGGAGTTGGATTTATTTTTATTCGAAAGAACATTCCTGGATTCGCTGATATTACCGGAGGTGGACAAGAGCGCGGTATGCGCGGAGGAACGGAAAATACAGCAGGAATTATGGGCATGACAAAAGCTATGGATTTGGCTTTTGGTGAAGTTGAAGAACATCAAGAATATGTAGGCGGGCTCAAGCAATACATGATTGCTGAATTGAAAAAACGCATTCCGGGAATTGTATTCAACGGTCAATCGGAAAGCACCGAGAGTTTATATACTGTTCTTAGCACTACCTTTCCTCCGACCAAGAATAACGACATGTTTTTGTTCTTGCTAGATCTTGAAGGCATTGCGGCATCTGGCGGAAGCGCATGCAGCAGCGGAGCAACAAAAGGTAGTCATGTGTTAGATGGAATTGGCGCACTGCGCGAAGGACAGCCTGCTGTCCGCTTTTCGTTTTCACGCTACACCACGAAAGAAGAAATTGATTACGCTGTAGAAAAGGCGACTGAGATTTTCGAAGCGGGACAGAACTAATTGCAGTTCGTTCCGAATGTAGCAATGAAGAGCATAACGTCTTCGATGGTAATTACGCCATCTTGATTCATATCTCCGAAACACGTTCCTATTAAGTCACAACTTCCGTCGTCTACATTGGCAATAGGGTTGAAGTTATATGCCGAAGGATTTGTACATCCTGCGTATTGACACGTCCCATTATCGACGGTTGCAGTTGAATTATAATTGGAAGCTGCGCTGTTCGTGCATCCGGGAATAACCGTTGCAAACAAACAAGACCCATCATCGAACGTTGCCGTTGGATCGTAGTTCAACGCATTCGCATATTTACATCCGTAACACGATGCGAAGTCGCATGAACCGTCGTTCGTATTTGCAGCAGGGTTAAAATTACAACTCAACGGATTGGTGCACCCCAAGATAGCCAAGTCACACGATATGGTTCCTTCGTAGGTTCCCGCATTGGTGAAGCTTCCGCCTACGCGAATGAAATAAGTTACTCCGGCCGTAACAGGAAATACTAAATCACTTGCGAATACCGGATTCACGCAAGCATCGTCATCTTCCGCAATAAAAACTAAATTTCCGCAACCGCCAGAATAGGCATGAACGCGCGTGTCGTAGTTGGTGTTGTTGCTGCAGAGGCTTACTTCTACAGTACCACTGCCTAAAGGGGTAATGGTATACCAAAGCTGCCCTGCTGTTCCTTCAAAATTTCCAGAATCAAAATTATCAGGAATAACACCGAGCGTGCTTCCTCCTATTGCCTGACCGCAGGTCAGCGTTACTGCATTTGAGCAACTTGTTCCTCCCGCCTGACCAAAGATCAAAGGCGAAATGAACAAGAAGCTCAAGAGTGCAACAACGTGTTTTTTCATATTAATCTTACAAGTGAATCACTTCGCCATAGGCTGCAGCAGCAGCTTCCATAATGGCTTCACTCATGGTTGGGTGTGGGTGAATGGTCTTCACCAATTCCATACCTGTTGTTTCCAACTTGCGCAATGCAACGCACTCTGCAATCATCTCAGTAACATTCGCACCAATTAAATGTGCACCCAACAATTCGCCGTATTTCGCATCGAAAATCAATTTTACGAAACCGTCTTTGTGTCCTGCAGCACTTGCCTTACCCGAAGCGCTGAATGGGAACTTACCAATCTTCAATTCGTATCCTGCTTCTTTCGCAGCCTTTTCGGTGTAACCAACGCTTGCGATCTCAGGTGAACAGTAAGTACAGCCTGGGATGTTGTTGTAGTCGATAGGTTGTGGATGGTGACCTGCAATTTTCTCAACGCAAGTAATTCCTTCCGCACTAGCTACGTGAGCCAAAGCTTGACCAGGAACACAATCTCCGATTGCAAAATAACCAGGGATGTTTGTTTGGTAGTATTTGTCTACCATGATCTTTCCTTTGTCGGTAACGATACCTACATCTTCCAAACCAATATTTTCAATGTTTGCCACAACACCTGCAGCAGACAGAACAATGTCACATTCGATAACTTGCTCTCCGCTTGCAGTCTTCACATTCACTTTACAACCCTTTCCCGTTGTATCTACTGAAGTCACTTCAGACGAAGTATGAATTTCAATTCCCGCCGATTTGAAAGACTTCGCCAGTGCTTTTGAGATGTCCTCGTCTTCTACAGGAACAACATTTGGTGCATATTCTACAATAGTCACTTTCGTTCCCATAGCGTTGTAGAAGTAAGCGAACTCAACACCGATTGCACCAGAGCCCACAACAACCATTGATTTTGGTTGCTCTGGCAAAGTCATCGCTTCGCGGTATCCAATAATTTTCTTTCCATCTTGTGGCATGTTCGGCAAACTGCGTGAACGTCCACCTGTTGCGATGATGATATTCTTTCCGCTTACTTCAGAAACAGTTCCGTCAGCAGCAGTCACTTGAATTTTCTTTCCTGGAAGAACTTTTCCGCTACCCATGATAACGTCGATCTTGTTCTTCTTCATTAAGAATTGAACACCCTTGCTCATGCCGTCGGCAACGCCACGGCTTCTTTTCACTACACCAGAAAAATCTGCTTTAGCACCGCTAACTTCGATTCCGTATTCTTTTGCGTGATTGATATATTCAAAAACCGATGCGCTCTTCAAAAGAGCTTTGGTTGGAATACAGCCCCAGTTCAAACAAATTCCGCCTAAAGCTTCGCGTTCGATAACTGCTGTTTTCAATCCTAATTGGCTAGCGCGAATTGCAGTTACATATCCGCCGGGTCCGCTTCCTAATACAATAACATCGTAATTCATAATTTCAATATTTCTGCGAAGATAATTCAGATGGCCGAAAACACCACGAAAACCATGCGTGTGTTGTACATTTGCAGTTCAATTCAACCCAAAGACATGATTAACATTGTACTCTTCGGCCCTCCGGGTGCTGGAAAAGGAACCCAAAGTGAACGTTTGGTGAACAGATACAAGTTGGTGCACCTGAGCACTGGCGACATTTTTCGCAAAAACATTAAAGAAGCTACGTCCTTAGGTACGCTTGCTAAAAGCTACATGGACGCCGGGAATTTGGTTCCCGACGAAGTAACTATAAATATGTTGAAAAGCGAATTGGAAGCCTTTCCAGAAGCGAGCGGATTTATTTTCGATGGCTTTCCACGCACTTCTCCTCAAGCTTTGGCGCTTGACGAAATGTTGAAGGAAAAGAACCAAACTATCTCTTGCATGTTAGCTTTGGAGGTTGAAGAGGTTGAATTAGAGAAAAGATTATTGGGTCGTGCTGCCACATCTGGACGCGCAGACGACGGAGATATTTCAATTGTGCGCAATCGCATTGAAGTGTATAAGAGAGAGACGGCTCCAGTAGCTGAATATTATAAAGGACAAGATAAATTTTTCGCAATAGACGGAATCGGTGAGTTGGATGAAATCTCTAATCGCTTATTCAGTGCAATAGACACGCTAGCATGAGCAATTCAAATTTCGTCGATTACGTAAAAATCTGTTGTCGTTCTGGAGCAGGCGGTGCTGGCTCTAGACACATGCACAGAGAAAAATTCGTCCCACGTGGAGGTCCTGATGGAGGAAACGGCGGAAGAGGTGGTCACATTATTCTTCGCGGAAATAGAAACATTTGGACGCTGCTTCACTTGAAGTTTAGAAAGCACGTTATTGCTGAACCGGGCGAAGGCGGAAGTAGTTCGCACAAATCTGGTAAGCAAGGTGAAGACGAATATTTGGAAGTTCCAATTGGCACAATCGCGCGCGACGTTGAAACGGGCGAAGTGCTTTGTGAAATAAACGAAGAAGGTCAAGAGTATATCATTGCTAAAGGTGGACGTGGTGGTTTAGGAAATCACAATTTCAAAACCGCTGTCAATCAAGCTCCAGATTATGCGCAACCCGGTGAACCCGGTGTGGAAGAATGGAAAATTCTTGAATTGAAAGTTCTTGCCGACGTTGGACTTGTTGGTTTCCCGAATGCTGGAAAATCTACTTTACTTTCTGTTGTTTCTGCTGCCAAGCCCGAGATTGCTGACTATCCGTTTACGACACTTGTTCCGAATTTAGGAATGGTGCGTTACCGCAACGACCGTAGTTTTGTTATGGCCGATATTCCTGGAATTATTGAAGGAGCATCGGAAGGAAAAGGTCTTGGACACCGCTTCCTACGTCACATTGAGCGCAACGCAACCTTGTTGTTCATGGTTCCTTGCGATGCAGATGACATTAAAGCGGAATATAAAATTTTGCTAAACGAATTGAAGAAATTCAATCCTGAATTGCTCGACAAACCACGCATTTTGGCCATTACGAAATGTGATATGATCGACGATGTTATGGAAAAGCAAATGAAAAAGCTTTTACCTCGCGGTATTAAGCATGTATTTATTTCTGCTGTAGGTCAAAAGAACATCGACGAGTTGAAAGACATTATTTGGGAAAGCATTAGTTCGCAAAACAGTTAATTAACTGTTCTCGATTAGCTCGAAGCGTTTCTTCAGCACTCTAAATTCTACTCTTCTATTTTTCGCACGCCCCTCGTCTGAATCGTTGGTGGTTGCGGGCTTTGTAGCACCGAAGTATTTTATTTCCAATCGAGATCGGTCTATGCCTTTCTTCATTAAATAACTTACCACGGCCTCTGCCCTATTTTTAGAAAGCGTCACGTTGTAATCGTCTTTACCCCTGCTGTCGGTATGTCCTTGTACTTCCAGATACATTGCCTTGTTCTTCTTCAACAAGACATAAACTTCATCCAATTCCTTCTTCGCGCTATCGGTTAAATTGAATTTATCGAAATCGAAAAAAATGTCGTCGAGTCTTATTTCGTCGTACTGACTTAATTGAAGCGGAGGATCGAATACCATCGACTGAAGTACTTCGTTTTCACACGAGCATTCTTCCTTCGTTTTTACGGGCTTCACCACAACATCATCTACATATAAGTAGCTGTAGTCGCCCATACCCTTGTCGTTTCCGGTGCTGTGAAGAATTTTCGTAGCCTTATCGCTTTTGAAATTTCCAATTGTAATAAATCTTTCTCCGCCTGAGGCTCTGTAGACATCGCCCATCTTCACCCATCCATCTTTTTGGTCTAGAATATACAAGCGCGGATTTTCAATGGTGGCTTTCATCTCAATGCAAGTCATTCC
>JBJOPP010000245.1:0-8018 GCA_046050685.1 Bacteroidota bacterium | reverse complement strand
TGATTTTCCTTCCATACAAATAGAAGACAAAGGTTGTCCAACAGCAGATAGTTGTGACTACGCAGATTATGCGCACGCCGTTGCTGAAAGTGTAAATAATGATTCACGTGGAATATTGCTTTGTGGTTCTGCGAATGGGGTAAGTATTGCGGCTAACAAACACGCTGGTGTAAGAGCTGCATTATGTTGGACGGAAGAGATTGCAGTTCTAGCTCGTCAGCATAACGATGCAAATATATTATCTATACCTGCGAGATTTGTCACTTTTGAAGTGGCACAAGCTATGGTTAAAGCATTTTTCAATACACCATTTGAAGGTGGAAGACACGCTAGAAGAGTAGAAAAAATTGATTTGTAAGATGAAAAAATTAATAGGATTATTATTTACCGTTATTAGTCTTAATGCTTTAGGACAGGCATCTCTTGATGCATTCGATAAGCGTGAGACTTACATGAATACCATTACAGTAAAGGAGCTTAAAGAACAACTATTCATTTTAGCGGCAGATGATTTCGAAGGAAGAGAAACCAGTAAGCCTGGGCAAAAGAAAGCAGCTGCATACCTAGAGAATTATTATATGTCTTTGGGTTTAGAAAAAGGTTCTAACACTGGGGTTCAACAACAAAGTTTTCCTTTAAGAAAAAGAAAATTAACCTCAACAGTTCTTACCGTCAACGGTAAGAATTACGAGAGTTCTAAAGATATTTTTTCTCTAGATGCAGAAGGTTTAGAAGGAACAAAGACGTTTTCTAAAATTGTATTTGCCGGTTATGGAATATCTGAAGGGCGCTATAACGACTATGAAGGACTTAATGTAAAGGACGCTTTAGTTGTTGTGATGGACGGTGAACCGAAAAACAAAAAAGGTAAATCTATTATTTCAGGAAGTGCAGAACAACTTAGCGATTGGTCTTATGACCCAGGACTGAAGGTTGCTCTAGCCCAACAAAATGGTGCAAAGGCTATTGTTGTGATTCGTCGTGATTACGCCACATTTTTGCCTCGTATTAAATTTTGGTTAGAATCGGAAAAGATGGAGTTGATTGAAGATATGGATGTTGCTGTTGCAACAGGAATACCATTGATTTTCACCAACGAGAAATCGGCAAATGAGTGGTTCAATTTAGATCTTGTAAAGAATTTAGATGGTTTAAAGAAGAAGAGAAAACCCCTGTTTTCAAGAAAAGAGATAAGCCTTTGTGAAAGAGGGGTTGAAGCTTCGTTAAATGTGAATGTTACAGATGAAATGGTTTCCAGCGAAAATGTGCTGGCATTTATAGAGGGAAGTGACCCATTATTGAAAAATGAAATTGTTGTTGTGTCTGCGCACTACGACCACATTGGTATTGTGAATGGAGAGATTAACAACGGTGCAGATGATGATGGTTCAGGGACGGTTTCAGCTATGGAAATTGCCGAGGCGTTTATTCAAGCGAAGAAAGATGGAAACGGTCCGAAGCGCAGCATTCTTGTTCTTCATGTAAGCGGTGAAGAGAAAGGATTGTTCGGAAGTGATTACTACACAAGACATCCGGTTTATCCATTGGAAAGCACTGTTTGTGATTTGAATATTGATATGATCGGACGTGTAGATGAAGCGCACAAAGACAATGAGAAATATGTTTACTTGATTGGAAGTGATCGCTTAAGCATGGATCTGCATAACATTTCTGAAAAGGTGAACAAAGAAACGTCTAATCTAGCTCTAGACTACACCTTTAATTCGGAAGACGATCCTAACCAGTTTTACTACCGTTCAGACCATTACAATTTCGCAAAGAACAACATTCCCGTTATCTTTTATTTCAGCGGTGTTCATGAAGATTATCACAAACCTGGTGACGATCCTGAAAAGATTCTTTACGACAAGATGTGCAGCATTGCTCAATTGGTATTTTCTACCGCTTGGGAAGTTGCAAACGCTCCGACGCGCATTCAAGTAAAAAACTAATTTTCTTTTTTCGGAAGGAAGAAGAAGAATGTGCTGAAGAAGGCAAAAAACGCCACTCCTGGTTGTGTTGTTAGCGTGTCTTCCGTTAGGCATGAAAGGAATGCTAACACTATAAAAGCGAGTGTTATCAGGCTCTTGCCCGCATCTTTCCACATGAAATAAAAATAAAGAAGGAACAAACTCAGGGCTAAAACACCGCAGGAAACCCAATAGGAAACGAATTGATTGTGCACAGCGTGTTGCACTTTCTCGTCGAGATTGGGTGATATTTGGTCGTATGCGTTTGAATACGCCGACTTTACATTTCCTTGTCCCACTCCGAAAATAGCGTTTCCTTGTAAAATAAATTTTGCTGCTTTGTAATATTCCAATCGTTGAAACAATGAGTGTCCACTTGGATTTTCACCACTTTTAAAAGTTTGATATTCGAAGACAATTTGGTGCCAACGCTTTTCTAAAGCGTTCCATTGAGGCTCGTTGCAATTGGTGTATCCCGCTTGAATATTTTTCAAATCGTTGTCAGATAATTGCTGAAGTCCAGCAGCATCTTTCGTAAGCCCCTTGCTAGTTAAATAGCGAATGAGCGTAGTTTGAATCAATTGTCCTCTTGCGTCTTTTTGCAGCATTGAACTGTTTGTTCTGGCGAACCAAACACTGTCTAGCTCAACGGGCGCAATGTTTATAAAAATGAGATTTCCGTTTTCTGTTTGAAAGTTAGAAGGTTGGTGCACATACGTTTCACCATTGGAGGATTGAAGTAGTTCTGTTTCTTGTTTGTTGGAATTCGCAGAGACGTTCAAGAAGAAAAGAATGGCGCCGGCGGCTGCAATGAGACTTCCAAAAACGATAATCTTATTTCTGAATGATTGAATAGCGAAAAGAAGGATGGCTAGAACAATTAAAAATCCCCATCCTGTTAGTGTTCCAACAAAAAAGAAAAAGAGAAACACAACGATGGTCAACAACCATTTCAAAATAGGGGAGAGAATATCGGGTAGGAACCAAGCCCCAATAAGGGCCATTACAGCCATTAAACTATAGCGTATGTGCGAGATAAACAACGAAGCCTCGCGAGGCTCAGGAAGGGGGTGTTTCGCGGCCGCATAGACAACGCAAATGAACGCAGATAATCCAACAGCCAAGAAGAAGATCTTCCAAATGAAATATTCGTCTTTTTTAGTGAGAGGCGAGAGGTTTTGAAGAAAAATTGGAGCGAGAACAAGTGGTAGTAAGGTTTTAACTTCTTTGAGTACAAGTGAGCCTTCACCCCCGCGAAATAAGCCAAGGAGGATAAGCGTCCAAATACCAAGAAAACACAGGTAGATAGGGTTTCGCAACGCAGGCGCAATTCGAAACTGTTTGTTTTGGATCGCGTTAACGACACTTACAAATAAGAGGAAAAACATAGCCAATGACATTCCGAGGTTCCAGAAGGGAAGCATGAACGCCCAAAGAGCAAGAGCAGCTATCTGTGTTTTCGGATGGCAAAAGAATTTCAGCACGACTTAGTGTTTTTCTGAATCTGCGGGACCCGCTAGTATCGTTGAGTAGTTTTTCTGAAAGACTTCTTGAGAAGCTCGAATAAACGCGTCATTCGTGAGTGATTGTTTGATTGCCGCAGAACGGAAGTAGTACATCTCGACAATTTTAGCTTCAATCTTCGGGGAGATTTCTTGCTGTAACTGTAAAAGTGAACTTTCGAAAGCCGCTGCTATTCCGTTTTGCAAGTTGCTGATTTGTTCTTTGAGGGCAGGATTAACAACAGCTTGACTTGCTAATTCTTTTTCTAATTTTTCAATGTGATCGAACCATGTAGGAACGAAATCTTTCACGTTGGCTTTCGCAAATTGCACAAATGCGGTGTAGTCTTTAGGAGAAATCTTGAAACTTCCAGCCGAATCGATTGATGGGTTTGTTTTCTTGAATTCAACGCCAAATCGGAAGTAAGCGAAGTTCTTTTGTAATTGAGAAAGTATTTCTTTCGAAGCACTCGGGCTGATAAGAACATCGGGATAAATACCACTTCCGTCTTTCACTGGTCTACCGTGTGTAGTGTAGAATGTTCTGATTTGCGTAGTGTCTATTTGAGTTGCTTTTCCATCTTTTTTATTTCCATAATCAAGTTTCTGAATACATCTTCCGCTAGGTGTGTAGTACTTCGCTACTGTAACTTTCATTTTCGCGTTGTAAGATAGATCTAGCGTTTGTTGCACCAATCCCTTCCCGAAAGAAGGAACACCTACTACCACCGCGCGATCTAAATCTTGAAGACTTCCACTTACAATTTCAGATGCTGACGCAGACATTTCATCTACCAACACCACGAGCGGAATGGTTAAATCTAACGGTTCGAATTGCGCAACATAGATTTGTTTCCAAGACTCTGTCTTTCCCATGGTGCGTGTGATCTCTGTTCCTTTAGGAACGAAGAAGTTAACGATTTTAACAGCTTCATTGAGTAAACCACCACCGTTTCCTCGTAGGTCTAGAATGAGCTTATTCATACCCTTCCCTTTCAAATCATTGAAGCTATTTTTCACATCATCAGATGCCGTTTGGGTGAACTCGTCGAGCTTTATGTAGCCAACGTTGTTTTCCAATAATTGAAAGTGAGGAACATCGGGTGTTTTAATACTTTCACGTGTTACGGCTAATTCTGTAGCAGCAGGTTTTCCAAGTTGAATAACAGTAAGATTGACAATGCTTCCTGGCGTTCCGGTTAGTCCGTCTTCCAGGTTATCGAGGTCAATGCCGTCAATGGATTTTCCATTAATGTGTGTAATAATATCACCAGCACGAAGTCCGGATTTGTATGCAGGAAACGATTCGAAAACTTCAAGAACTGTATTTCTTCCACTTACTAAATCTACACGTGCACCCACACCGCCGTATCTGCCAGTTTGAAGGTACATGGCATCTTCGATTTTCGATTCAGGGTAATAAACAGTGTAAGGGTCTAACGACGCTAACATACCTGAAAGGGCTGTGTTGACAAGGTTTCCAGGAGCAGCCTCTTCCACATATAAAAGATCGAGTTGACGAAAAACATCGGTGAATATCTCCAAGTTTTTTACGACTTCGAAATAGTTTGTAGGCGCGTTGGGTTGAGCGAAGGAGGTAAAAGAAGAAAACGAAAGCAGAAGAAAAAACAATGAAGGCTTAAGTATTTTCATGGTTGGTTTGCTCTTGGTTTGTAACTGAAATGAGTTGACGAATAAGGTACTTAATTTTCTGTTCTACATATTCAAAGTCGGGAAGTCTATTGCCTGTGAATATGAAGGCTAACGATAGTTTTTCTCCCTTGTTGTTCAAGTGGTCGTACAGAGGCTGCTTTTCTTTCCGATAAACCTCTTTCATTAAACGTTTAATTCTATTTCTATCGTGTGCACGAGCGAATCTGCGCTTTGGCGCAGTGAATAAAGCTTGAACAGGAAATTCAGAATCGTCTATTGCTGGATTGTATAAGCAAATGACAGCGGGAGTTTTAATGCTTTTTCCATGAGCGTAAAGCGACTCAATGGATTTCTTTTTATAGAGCCGTTCCTGTTTGGAAAGCGTTTCCATTAGTTATGATAGAAGTATGAGTTGTAGTTTTTAGAAATCTCTACAGCCTTTATTAATTCAGGGTCTTCTGTATTCATAATTCGAATCATGGCATTTTCATCGAACAACGCACGGGCTATTTGTGCTTTAAATCGAAGTGAACATTGCGACTTGAGTTTTGCAACTTCTGCTTTGGTGTAAAGGATATTATTCTCCTTCGCAGATTGAAGCGTTTTCTCTAGCAACGCATCTTCTGTTTTATAATTTTTTTGATATAAATCGAAGGACTTCCAATTGGAGAGTTGTGATCTATTTTGATCGACATAATCAAAACACAAATGACGAAGAATTCCGAAGTTAACAATATCAATCAAGGCGAATGATGTTGAAGTAGAGTCGAATGGAATGAACACATCTGGGGTGATTCCACCACCGCCGTAAACCACTCTTCCAGAAGGCGTATAGAACTTAAGTGAATCGACGTGTGTAATTTTTTCTTGATTGAATAACTCACCGCTTAACCAACGTTGGTGTGTTTCGTTGAAGTACTTCGAAGAGTCTCCGTATGGCTTTTGAATGCATCTTCCTGTAGGGGTGTAATAGCGTGCGGTTGTTAATCGAAGTGCGCTTTTGTCTGGCAATTCAATTTCACTTTGAACCAATCCTTTTCCAAAGGAACGTCTTCCAACAACAATTGCACGGTCCCAATCTTGAAGGGCACCCGCCACAATTTCACTAGCGGAAGCGCTGTACTCGTCGATAAGAACTGTAACTTGAACATCTGCAAAAGCGCCGCGCTTCTGTGTGTTATAATCACTTCTTCCAGAATGAGTACCCGCGGTGTAAACCATTAGTCGGTCTTTTTCCAGGAATTCTTCAGCAATGCTAGTGGCTTGATCGAGCAACCCACCGCCGTTTCCGCGTAGGTCGAGAATGAATTTATTACACCCTTGATTTCTAAGCGCGTTACCTGCGGTTAAGAATTCATTGTAGGTGGTTTTCGCGAAGCGATCAATCTTTATATAACCCAAGCCTTCTTCAACTTTGTAGAACGAAGGGACGCTTGGAAGGGGTAAAGAACCTCTTTCCACATTGAAATTCAGATATTCTTTTTTACGAAGAACACTAATGTTAACGTTGCTTCCGGCCTCACCCTTCAGCATTTTCATTACTCCGTCGTTGTTTAAGCTTTTGCCCGAAATATCTTTTCCGTCTACTTGAACAATACGATCGCCCGATTGAATTCCAGCACGGAAACTAGGTCCGAAAGGCACCACACGATTAACCATCAGGGAATCGCGAAGTATTAAAAATTCAACGCCAACTCCTTCATACGAACCTGACATCTCTTCTCTTGCCTTCGCGTATTCTTCAGGGTTTAAATAGTAGCTGTGAGGGTCTAAGTTTTTAAGAATGGATGCGATTGCATCGTCAATGATTTTCTTTTTATCTACGCTATCAACGTAGTTGTCTTCTATGAAATCAATAAGACTGACCAACTTGTTCGGATTGTCTTCCGTACCTGTTTTAATGCTCAGAAGGTTCTTGTCTGCGAGTAATGTACCGAGAAGAATTCCAACGATTAAAACAAACGCGTAATACAAGGGCTGTAAGGGTGACTTACCAGATTTTTCGTTTTGTATTTCTTCAGACATGTGTGTTATTCGAAGTTGAAAAGATAGCGTTATTCTGGCAATTCTCGTTGCACAACTTCAATTCCTGAGTTTTTCAGAAAATCAATAGCTGTCGTGTCTTTGTAAGCGTCGAGATAAACCATGCGTTGAATGCCAGATTGCAAGATTAGTTTGCAGCAGTCTTTGCAAGGACTCAAGGTAATGTACAATGTAGATCCGTGAGCGTTATTGGTAGACTTTGCTACTTTTAAAATAGCGTTGGCCTCTGCGTGCAAGACGTACCAATGCGTTTCACCTGAATCGTTTTCACAAACATTTGGAAACCCGCTTGGCGTGCCGTTATAACCGTCTGAAATAATTACTCCGTTTTTAACGAGCAACGCACCCACTTGTTTGCGGGTGCAATGCGAAAGCTTAGCCCATTCTTTGGCCATGCGCAAGTACGCGAGGTCATACCTCAGTTGCTTTTGTTCCTCAGCTGTTGGCATGGAAAAACGCTACGAAAGAGAAATTAATACTCGTCTTCGTTGAAGAAGAAATCTTCTTTGGTTGGGTAGTCTGGCCAAATGTCTTCGATGCTCTCGAACACCTCTTCTTCGTCTTCTAATTGTTGAAGGTTTTCAACCACTTCCAACGGTGCACCAGCACGCATTGCGTAATCGATTAATTCTTCTTTTGTTGCAGGCCAAGGTGCGTCTTCGAGGTATGAGGCCAATTCTAAAGTCCAGTACATAGTATTAACGCTTAAGGGTTTTTTACGTTACGCGAATATAACATTTTTGAGCACGCGTGCAAGAAATGATTATTTCGTGAGCTTCGGCATGCGCCCCTTCTTATATACATTGCGGACTACAGGCGTTTTCTTGCGTAGTTCTTTTTGCTCTTCTTC
>JBJOPP010000244.1:0-8626 GCA_046050685.1 Bacteroidota bacterium | reverse complement strand
TTCTGAATTCTCATCGCCAAATGTTTTCCGAACATTCGTCAACGGAATCAAGCACTGATTATCACCTGCAAATCCAAATGTATTCCCCTTTTCCTTTAGCACACCAACGATAACATAGGACCTTCCACTTACATCTACCGTTTGTCCTATTGGTGAAACTCCACCCTTGAACAACTCCTTCGCAATATCAGCACCGCAAACCATGGCATTAGCACCGTCTTTCAATTCAAAAGAAGAAAAATTACGACCGTCACTTAGGACATAGGACGACAACTCGAAGTAATTCGCATCGCAGCCCAATACCGATACATTTGGATTGGTCTTCAATGCACCTCGTGACACCGTAGCTGTGGCAGATGCAAAGACACTCAACGAAACGATTGCATCTTCCTGAAATAACTCCTGAAACTTTTTTGCTTGATCGTAAGATATCACTTCCACGCTCCTACTGCTCTGCCCACGTCGCATACCTTGCCTAGCATTGTTGCCAGAGCGAATTGAAAAAGTGTTCGATCCTAATCGAGAAAATTCTTCGCTGAGTTTGCGTTCAATGCACTTCACAGCCGTAATCATGCCTACCAATGCAGTTATTCCGATGGCGATAATTGACACCGTTAAAGTGGCTCGCAACTTCTGACTTCGAACAGAACCTATGGCTGTTTGAATATTTTCTTTGAAAGATGTCGATAAAAGGCGAAGCATAAAACAAAAGTAGGGTTGTAATTCCCTTGATTCCTAACTATTTTTGCATCGTAAAAATCTACAAAACAATGAGTCAAGTATTCGATTTAGACATGATAAAAAACCACTACAGCAGATTGGCTGAACGTGTGGAGAAAGCAAGAAATGTAGTTGGTAAACCACTAACTTTAACTGAGAAAATACTATACTCACATCTTTGGGAAGGTGCATCTGACGTGGCTTTCGAGCGCGGAAACTCTTATGTAGATTTCGCTCCAGACCGCGTTGCTATGCAAGACGCAACAGCTCAAATGGCACTGTTGCAATTTATGCAAGCAGGTCGAAAAAAAGTAGCTGTTCCTTCAACGGTACATTGTGATCACTTGATTCAAGCCCGCGTGGGTTCTACCACCGACTTGAGTGATTCTTTGATAAAAAACAACGAAGTATTCAACTTCCTTTCAACTATTTCAAATAAATATGGAATTGGTTTCTGGAAACCAGGTGCTGGTATCATTCACCAAGTGGTGCTTGAGAACTATGCATTTCCAGGTGGATTAATGATTGGAACTGACTCGCACACTGTAAACGCAGGCGGATTAGGAATGATCGCTATCGGAGTTGGTGGTGCAGATGCTATGGATGTTATGGCCGGAATGGCTTGGGAATTGAAATTCCCAAAACTGATTGGTATTAAATTAACAGGAAAATTAAACGGATGGTGCTCTGCGAAAGACGTCATCTTAAAAGTAGCTGGAATTCTTACCGTGA
Organism: Bacteroidota bacterium; assembly: GCA_046050685.1. Lineage (GTDB taxonomy): Bacteria > Bacteroidota > Bacteroidia > Flavobacteriales_D > Sanyastnellaceae > CAIZGX01. The sequence goes on along the minus strand of JBJOPP010000244.1, from coordinate 7,174 downwards.
AAGGTGGTACAGGTTGCGTGGTTGAATATTTCGGTGAGGGTGCTGAAGCACTTTCTTGCACAGGGAAAGGAACCATCTGTAACATGGGTGCTGAAATTGGAGCTACCACTTCAACCTTCGGTTATGATGACAGCATGGAGAGATATCTTCGCTCTACAGGTAGACCGGAGGTTGCAGATCTTGCAAACGACATTCGCCAACATTTAACAGGAGATGCTGAAGTCTACGCAAATCCTGAAATGTATTTCGATCAAGTTCTTGAAATCAATCTTGATGAATTAGAGCCATACATCAACGGTCCTTTCACTCCGGACTTAGCTACGCCTATTTCTAAAATGAAAGAAGCTGCAGCTGCAAACGATTGGCCTATTAAAGTTGAAGCTGGATTGATTGGTTCTTGCACCAATAGTTCATACGAAGACATTTCACGCGCAGCCTCGTTAGCGAAGCAAGCGGCTGAAAAAGGTATCGAACCTAAAGCTGAATTCAGCATTACGCCTGGTTCAGAGAAAGTTCGCTTTACTATCGAACGCGACGGACTTATTGAAACGTTCTCTAAGATTGGCGCGAAAGTTTTCGCAAACGCGTGCGGTCCGTGTATCGGTATGTGGGCAAGAGCGGGCGCTGAAAAGAAAGAACGCAACACAATCATTCACTCATTCAACCGTAACTTCTCTGCCCGTCAAGACGGAAATCCAAACACAATGGCATTCGTTGCTTCTCCGGAAATAACTACTGCTCTTGCAATTGCTGGAGACCTAACTTTCAACCCGCTTACAGATTCTTTAACGAATAATAAAGGCGAACAAGTGATGTTCGATGCTCCAACCGGATTCGAATTACCACCACTTGGATTCGAAGTGAAGGACGCTGGATACCAAGCACCAGCGGAAGATGGAAGTGCAATTGAAATTGCAGTTGCTCAAGACAGCGAGCGTCTTCAATTGCTAGCGCCATTCTCAGATTGGGACGGAACAAACATCGAAAACGCACGCGTATTGATTAAGGCAAAAGGAAAATGTACCACCGACCATATCTCAATGGCTGGACAGTGGTTGCGTTTCCGTGGTCACCTAGACAACATCGCAAACAATACTTTAATTGGTGCTACCAACTTCTTCAACGGAGAGCAAAACAAAGTGAAGAATCAAATCACTGGTGAATATGCTGAAGTACCTACGGTACAACGTGCATACAAGGCAGCCGGTGTTCCTTCAATCGTTGTGGGAGACCACAACTACGGTGAAGGTTCTTCACGCGAGCACGCTGCGATGCAACCACGCCACTTGGGTGTTCGTGCTATTCTTGTGAAAAGCTTTGCACGTATTCACGAAACAAACTTGAAGAAACAAGGTATGTTGGCGCTCACTTTCGCTAACGAAGCTGACTACGATAAAATTCAAGAAAACGATAAAATCAATTTCGTTGACTTAGTGAATTTCACTGCAGGTAAGCCGTTGACTTTAGAATTGGTTCACGAGGACGGTTCGAAAGAGAACATCTTTGTTAACCACACCTACAACGATCAACAAATCGAATGGTTTAAAGCCGGTGGTGCCTTGAACTTAATTAGAAAATCACTTTAATAACACAAAATAAGGGACCGTTAAAAGTCCCTTTTTTTTCATATTGAAAACCATGAAAAATTTATTGTACATCTTTTTAGCGGTTGTTTTATTCGCATGCGGTAACGCAACTCCAAACGCAGAAGCCACTCCTGCCGCAACTACCAACACGGTTGTAGACGGAACAAACAAAACAGAAGCTGTTCTTTCGATTAGCGGAATGACATGCGCCGCAGGCTGTGGAGGTAAGATTCAAAAAGAACTTCAGAATTTAAACGGAGTAGTTACCACATCGTTAGACTTTGTTGAAGACAGAGATGTTAATGTTGTTAAGGTTGAATTCGATCCAGCTAAGTTGAAAGAAACAGACATGACAAATATCGTGAACACCATTGCCGATGGTCAATATCACGTTGTGAAGGCAGAAATAATTTCGCACAAAGCTTCATAATGCCAACCCTTCAACAAACAAAAAAAAGACTGAATACAGTAGGCAAAATTGCCCTAATCTGTATGTTCTTAATAATTATAGCCGGCAGCTTTGTTCGCATCACTGGAAGTGGAATGGGTTGTCCCGATTGGCCGAAATGCTTTGGATATTACATTCCCCCTACTGACATTTCAACTGTACAATTGGAAGACGGCAGAACATATTCAAAAGGACAAATGGTTATTCATAACGATACCTTGTGGATTGCTGAAAATGAATTTAAATACACCACAGATTTTTGGAAAACCAATGTCGGAAGTGAGGCTGCTTTGAAAGTTTATCCAAAACATCAATATGCCGAATTCAATGCATTTCATACTTGGACAGAATATATAAATCGTCTGCTCACCGGACTCCTTGGTTTACCTATATTAATCATGACATTCTTTGCCTTGATTTACTATAAAAAATCGAATGATTATTGGCCAATGCTCTATTCGGTATTTGCCATTGTCATGATTCTTTTTGAAGCCTGGTTGGGTAAAATGGTCGTAGATAAAAACCTAAATACTTCAACCATCACACTGCACATGGTTGGATCGCTAGGAATTTTATTGAGCTTATTATTTCTAATCCGAAGAACATCTGAGGGGCCGAATATTACATTACCAGTAACACTTCGAAAAGCATTGTCTTTTTTCTTTCTCATTCATCTTGTTCAACTCTTACTTGGAACGCAGGTCAGAGAATCAGTAGATCTTCTACTCGAAAACGGGGTGGGAAGAAATATTCTAATCGAAAATCTACCCGTAGGATTTAAGATTCACAGAAGCTTTTCAATTCTAATTGTCATTCTGGCAACCATGATGTACTTACAATACAGTAGACTAGAAAACAAACCAAGAAAATTTTTCTACTTGTTCATTGTGCTTGGATTTGAAATATTATTTGGAATGGGAATGGCATACTTTGGTGTTCCTATTGCTCTTCAACCCTTGCACCTCCTGTTTTCCATTATACTTTTCGCGCTGAGCGGTATGTTATTATTGGAATCTAAAAAGAAATAAACGCCTCATTTAGTTTTTAACATTTCCTAATTTACTTTGGTCGACTATTATCTTTGACCTTTGTCGTTAGGAAATGAAAGGTGTATTTATATTGCTTGGAATATGTTTTTTTCGTTTGATTTCAAGCGCTCAGGAAATTGTGCCTAGTCAATTGTATAAATTAAAGCCAGATCGCTATCTCATAAACTTCCTCCCTCTAGACTCCCTCCAACAAGCCAAGCCGAATTTCAATTATCAACTTATTCTTTCTCGCGGAAAGTGGTATGCCGTAGGTGATGGCGATGGACAAGTATTTACTCCTGAAAATGGTGTCTGGAAACGTATAGATAAAACGCGATTAGAAGGTTATCACTACGGTGCGTTCCTATTCGATTGCAATGGAACCCTTATGAAATATGGTGGATATGGGTTTTGGAGAAGTCATGGGATGTTTGTTTATTTTCATGAACACCTTGGCGATTGGAGTATCCAACCCTGCGACAGAGATCTTCCGTTTTCCGGCAATATGGCCTACTTCAGCAGAAAAGAAAACGCATTGTATACTTTCGGGAATCTTATTTACAATCAATCCAACAGCGAGGAAAAAATATATCTCGACAGTCTGTATAGAATTGACATGCTCAAAATGAAGTGGGAGAATTTAGGCAAGCTAAATTTCAAACTCATTGACAAATACCACTTGCACAATCGCCTAAAAACACTTTCCAATAAACAAGGCTGCCTTATCCTACCCATTAGCACTGACTCTTCAGCACTTTATTTCAATTTGGAAAAACTGAAGTATGGGGTATACAATTCCTCCACAAATCCTAAACTGTTTCGATTCCTTAAAGAACTACCCAACAATACGCAATTGTATTCCGACGCATATGGCCTAAAAATCCTCAATTACGAAACACTGATATGCACAGATTCTTTATCCTGGGAAGACGCTCTGAAGAATCCGATTGAAGAGTCTGAAATTATCGATGGACACACACCGTTGGTGACGTTGAAGTATGCTGCGATTTTTGGTGCAATAGGTCTAACCCTTGGTATAATTCTACTCATCTATTTAGTTCGTAAAAAGAAAAACAAAGCACCGTTAAACTCCGCTGACTTATCCAATGAAGTATCTAACACCCTAGATCTCTCGATTCAGAACACCATTGTCTTTGAAGGAGCAATGTATCCAATAAATGAACTCGACTACGAAGTCATTCGAAAATTCGCTATTCAAGAAGCGTCTACCCTTGATTTGAACGATTGGCTCGGCTTGGAAAACAAACAGCCTGAAAATCAGAAAAAACAACGCGCGGAATGGATCAAACGTTTAAACGCATTTTTCAAATCGATCGGTTTTAAAGAAGATGCCTTCAAGCGTGAACGCCAGGAAACAGACAAGCGAATGTTCGTCTACAAAATGAATACGAAGCTTAAAGTTAATCATCCCCTGCATTAATTCGCCCCATCCAATTAGGTGAAAATCTCTTTGTTTAAAAAATTTCAACAATCTGAATTTCCAACTTTTAACCCCAATAAATAGGTGAAGAATCACACCTAACGCAATTCACCCGATTCTTTTAGCATTAGCCTCGTGACATTTATTCTTTTGTTAAAATTCTTATCAAATGAATCGGGTTCAGGAAATAAAACACTGGTTAGAAGAAGGCAATCTCTACAGAGCAGAAAAAGCAATTCAAAATTGCAGCAGAGATTTAACTCCATCTGAGAAAGAAGAATTTGAAAACTTGCTCAACGAGATAAGCGTTAGGCACTACCAACTTCTCGCCGGGAAAGCAGTTTTATCTAAAGATGAGAGCTTGCTCAATATTTGCATCAATAAACTGCGCGAAAAAAACGCTCCAACAGCAGGACTTCAGAATTCCTTGAACCAAATAAAATCGGAAAAAAGAACAAAACAGTTTCAGAGAGTTTTAATCATTGTTTTTGGGTTAATCTCCATAACGTTCGTTGGGCTCTTGATACTTAGCTAAGAAAACACCAAACCTTCTTATTCTTCAACGATTTTGAACAAATTGATTTATTTGAATTATATGTTCTTGGAAATTCATCCGTTAAAATACTTTATTAATCCAACAATTTTAGCGTTGAATTGATTTTTGAATTACCGCCTGAAAAGGCTTATTTCAGTGAGTTTTTTACTACAAGACAACCCTCTTCTTCGCAACACTCCAATTAGCCCAATCAGCCGAATATTATTGGAGTCCAAAAACAAATAAACCCTGTATTAATTTTATTTTAATTGTTTTATTTCCTTCAGCCCGCGTTTACCTTTGCAGGCGGATGATTGCGGTGAGAGAGTTTATTAATTCGAACATTCAATAATTATTATTTCTAATTTTAAAATGAATCGAATTCAGGAAATTAAATCCTTGCTCCAAGACGGCAAGCTCAATCAGGCGGGAATAGCAATTCAAGATTGCTACGGTAATCTCTCATCTGCCGAGAAAGAAGAATTTGGAACCTTACTTAACGAAATAAGCGTTAGACAATATCAAATCCTGGCTGAGAAAGCCGTATTGTCAAAAAACGAAAGCTTGCTCAGTCTTTGGATCAAAAAATTACGCGAGAAAAACGTTAGAACAGAAGGACTGCAGAACTCTTTAAACCAAATTAAATCAGAAAAAAGGGCAAAACAATTTCAGAAAGCCTTGGTTATTATTTTTGGCTTGATTTCAATTACGTTCTTCGGGCTATTACTGCTTCTCTGAGCCTTTCGTTGTATTATCCAGCAGCGTATCCATTCCCATCATCTGCTTCATCACTTTTTGCATTCCATCAGGAGAACCATCGAGAAAAATAACATTGCCCTTTCCGTATTCCGCGAAGTTCTTAATGGCCTCGGTCCACATGGAGAACATAATCATTGAAGTATCCAAATTCGCCTGCTGCATTTCTCGCGCTGCATTCTGCATTCCCTTTGCCACCTCTTCTCTGAACAAGGCTACACCCTGCCCTCTCAACTGCGCCGCCTCTCTCTCGGCTTGAGCCGCAATCTTAATCGCATTTCCGTCAGCTTCAGCCGCTTTGGTTTTGGTAATCAATAAGGCCTGACCCTCATTCTCTGCAGCCGCCTTTAAGTTACTTGAAGCTACAACCTGGCTCATAGAGCGCATTACCGCTTCGTCGAACGTAATGTCGTTAATCTGCAAATCATGCAAATGATACCCCCATTCTTCAATCACATTGTCGATTTGTTCTTTGACATGATCTACAATTTCATTTCGAAGAGACAAAACTTCCGATTGTTTCTTCGTGGCTACAAAGGCACGTATGTTTCCTTCAATAGTTCTAATAAGGGCTTGCATAAGGCTTTTCTCATCAATGAACTTAAAGGCTACCTTTTTCACGCACTCCTCAGCATCGTTTTGCACGGAGAACAACAACATACTTTTGAAATACACATTTGCTTGGTCAATGGTGACCGCTTGAAATTCCAATTCAACAGAGCGATTCTGCGTTGAAATACGCTTGAAAACGGTTTCAACAAATGGGATCAATAAATTCAATCCCGGACGAATAACTCTACGATACTTTCCGAAAACTGTAACAACTGCAACGTTTCCCTGTTGTACTGTTTTCAATCCTGAAAAAACAAGCAATGCTATTATTGCTAATAAAATGTATCCTGGCATAGTGGTAATTTTTACGAATGTATTTCATCTCTTCCATAAATATTCGAATTGAATCATTTCACCCTAAAAAAGTGTAATTTTGGGCATGCAGAATTCTGAACTCCTGAACGCCGAAGCCATTGAGCAAAAGCTCACGCGCATGGCTTATGAAATCGCCGAACGCCACTACGAAGAAAAGAATATTGTTTTCGTTGGTATTGAAGAAAATGGTGCGGCAGTCGCCAATCGCTTGTTCGAACTGGTTTCCGGAATTGTGACAATTCCTTGCGAAATCAGCAGCATTCAACTTTCGAAAGAAAATCCTATCGGAACGGTTCAACTTTCCAATTCTATTTCTCTCAAGAATAAATGTGTTGTGCTTATCGACGATGTATTCAATTCAGGACAAACACTTATGCACGCAGCTTCTTTCCTTGTTTCGAAAGAAATTCACCGCTTAACTACTGCAGTTTTGGTGGAAAGAAAACACCGAAG
>JBJOPP010000243.1:0-3097 GCA_046050685.1 Bacteroidota bacterium | reverse complement strand
AGAGATTGTTCTTCGGCTAATCGATGAAATTGAAATTCTTGATACCAATAAAAACATGCTGTTAGCAAGCCTCAGTAGCCAAATGGAAGATTATGAGGATGCAGTCCAAGTTCAATGCGCTTTATCAAATCGAAAAATCACTCACATGATTACGCGCAACAAAAAAGACTTCAAAGATTGTCCTTTACACATTTGCACAGCTAAGCAATTCACGGAGCAGTTCACTTCCTAACCACAATCTTCTTCCGAACGGCAGTTCCGTTCAATTTTAAAATGTAAATTCCTTCCGAGAAGTTTGAAAGATTAACAAGGGTAGTTCTTGCATTCACGCGTTCAGACCAAACTCTTCTTCCACTTAAATCATACAATTCTAAAGCTGTAACTTCATTCCAGTTTGAACCCGCGTCAATAGTCAATTGCGTGCTAGCCGGATTCGGATAAACCTGAATGTCGTTAAATAACGATTCGTTCACCGATACAATACTATCGCTTGTATAGAATCCTAAACCACCACCAATCTGACCAATAAACAAATCGCGTTTTCCGTCTGAAGTAATGTCTTCAAACCACACCGCGCATCGCTCTCCTTCGTTAATACCCTGGAAGTCGGTGGTATCTAATGTGAAATCACCCAAAAGATTTCCAGACACATTTGAGAAGTGATTGACCTGTCCGGTTTCTGTTCCCAATAAAACTTCCCATTCGTTCAATTCATTCTTGAAAAAATGTGGAACGCTGTATCCGAATATTCCCAGAATATTTGTGGCTACCATTCCTCCCAATGTATCTTCTCTGAACTCGTAAGAGGCTGCATTTGGAGTTCCAATGTTCGCATAGAAGTTCACATTACCGTTCTTCTCTCCCACTGCCAAATCTAACAAGCCATCGTCGTTCAAGTCTACCCATTGCGGGGCTGCGAATTGACCAACATCTATGGTTGTTCCGTTGTTGTCCTTCAATAATTCTCCATTGTCTGAAAACACGATTCCACTTGGTGTTGATGCTGCATTTTCATATCGAACCAAAAATCCATTTTGAACACCGATGAGTAAATCCTTGTCACCATCTCCGTCGTCGTCGCCAAAGGTGATGTACTTGCTATCCAACGTATCCGTCGCCAAAGGCAGCCAGTTGTTCGAATTGAAATCGAACGAAGGAACTGTTGGTGTTCCATTGTTGTAGTAACAAAAAATTCGAGACGTGTGGTTGTTACTCGGAGTAATCGGATCGAATGATTTGCGATTCGTGATAAGCAAATCTTTTAAGCCATCGCCATTCACATCCTCTAAAACCGGATAGGCTCCGGTGCCTAATTCAATCATGTCGTGTTGAAGAAAATCGTCCATCACAAATTGAAATTGCGGAGTGGTTTCCCCACCAATGTTTTCATAATACCAAACGCTGTTCACGTCTTCAGCTGTGGCGTATGCATTCGGAGAAACAAGCAAATCACTTACAGCATTGTTATTCACGTCTTCATAATAGGCCACAGGGAACAACGGCAAATTCACTGGCAACCCACCACCAACCTGTGCAGGAAAATCGAATTGAACGGTTGTTGCACTGTCGAGACCATTGAAGGCATTTTCGAAATAGATAGCGGCTAAATTATTTTCTGAAACATCTCCAATGACGAAATCTTTAATTCCGTTATTGTCTAGATCAATGGAACAGATAGAGCTTCCTGTGTGCAAATTGTTTTGCGAACGCGGATCTGTAACATTGAAACCACAATCAAAATCGGCACCTTCTAAAATGGAAAAACTTTCAGGACTTTCTCCGAACATTCCGTAGCATCTGTTTCCACAGATGTAGCTTGTGGTTTCGCAGTTTCCTTCTTCAGACTGCATGGACTTAAAAAAGTAAACCGTTGTGGATTGTTCCGTGTAAGAGAAAATATCCAGATCACCATCGTTGTCATAGTCGTTGATGGATGGAACGTCAAGACTTACAGTATAGATTGGTGCCGCGAACGGACTTCCAAAATCGTAATTCGATTCAATGGTTGCTCCGTTGTTTACCGGTTCAAATGACAATTGACCATTGGTTGAGGTGTTCTTCCACAACTTAATTCCGCTGTAATAATTGGCGAAAATATCTTCTTTTCCGTCGCAGTTATAATCGCGCAGCAAAACCCAATTGGTTAATCCTGTTGGAAAAGCATTGTTGTATTGGCGGGTGTATCGGTAATAGGTATCGCCTTGCACATCGCCCATGTTTATGAAAATGGAAATGCGCGAACCAATTCGATCGAAAATAAAAATATCCTTGTTACCATCGTTGTTTGCATCTATTCTTGAAATCTGACAAGAGTTCAAACCGCCCGCCCAAGGGTTCTGCATGTAGAATCCGCCTGCACTAACCGGAGTGGTGTATGAGCGTGTAAGCGGCTGGGCTATGGCCATTCCGCAAGCGAAGAAGAAGAATAAAACGAAAGAGTATTTCATACCCTTCAAAGATAGCATTTGCACGTTAACACTTTAAGAAGTTTCTTTGCAACATGAACGCATCTCTTACATTTCTATTGGTCGCTATAAGCTTGATCATTGCAGGAACGATTATTTTCTTTTTAATGGAAAAACAACATCGTCACAACGAGCAACGCTGGCAGTTGGAATTACGCAAAGCCAATGCAAGTGCTCTTGCATCCTTGCGTCTTTCGGCATACGAACGATTAATAGTTATGTTGGAAAGATCAAGACCTAGCAGTGTAGTCTTGCGCAGCAATCGCTCAGGAATGACGTGCACATTGTTGCAGTTAGAAATGATTCGCAACATTCGCGAAGAGTTCGATCATAACGTTTCGTTGCAGATGTATGTAAGTGAGCACACGTGGGCGAGCATTCAGCAAGCGAAAAGCGACATCTCTGAACTGTTCAAAGTTTCTTACTCGAAAGTGAATCCGAACGACAACAGCATGTACCTCAGCAATTTCGTTTTAGAGATGGAAGCAGCTGTTGGAAATCCGGCTATTGAGAATGCGTTGAAGTTGTTGCGAATTGAACTGATGACGCATTACGCTGCGTAGCAGCGTAGAATGTTGCGAAGCAACGAATGTCTGCGACGAATGCCCTTCGGGCGAATGCGTTGCGAATGT
>JBJOPP010000242.1:0-8337 GCA_046050685.1 Bacteroidota bacterium | reverse complement strand
GATTTGGTTCAATTCGAAGTAGGCGTGAAATTCTCTGGAACCGACGATGTGGGTTTGGTTCAGAAAATAACAAATATCATTTCCACAGACATGAACGTGAACATGCGCGCCATCTCATTTGAAGCGCGTGACGGTATTTTCGATGGAAAAGTTGTTGTATTGGTGCACGATACAGAGCATTTGAATCACTTAATCAAAAATCTTAAAGATGTCGACGGCGTTTTAACGGTAGATCGCATTGAAAGTGAATTTGCCTAACGGAACTTCATCTTTCGTATTTTTGAAAACATGACCACTGCTGGAAAAATAGAATTGTTGCTTCATTCGAAGAAAAAACAATTGGCCGTTCTCATTGATCCAGATAAATGGAACAGTGAAAACGCGAAGCAGCAAGGTGAACTCTACAAAGCAGCAGGAGTAGATTTTTTATTGGTAGGTGGGAGCTTGAATGCGGCTTCAGATTTCAACGAGCGTGTAGAACATTTACGCGCAACTTGCCCCTTACCTCTTGTGCTTTTTCCTGGACATCCGTTACAGCTTACGAAGCATGTAGACGCTACCCTTTTTCTTTCTTTGATATCTGGAAGAAATGCTGAATTCCTTATTGGACATCAGGTTGTCTCTGCTCCCTATTTGCATGAATGGAAACAGGAAGTTATTCCAACCGGATACATGCTAGTGAATGGTGGAAATACCACTACGGCTATATACATCAGCCAGACGGTTCCTCTTCCGAACGATAAACCAGAGGTTGCTGCAGCTACCGCTCTTGCAGGGAAATATCTTGGATTGCGCTGCTTCTATTTAGACACAGGCAGCGGCGCCGATTCTCCCGTTTCTCCAGAACTTATTTATGCGGTGAAAAAAACGACACAACTCCCCTTGATTGTTGGGGGTGGTATTGTGAACGAACAACAAGCGCATGAAGCGTGGCAAGCAGGTGCCGATGTTGTTGTTATGGGAACAGCAGTAGAGCAAAATCCTGAAATACTTTTCGAAATACAAAAATTGAACGCCTTATGATTCGCAGACCTTTTAACCTCAAGCAATGGATTGAAGAAAACAGAAATTTGCTTCAACCACCTGTAGGCAACAAGAATTTATATGTTGAATCGGGGGACTACGTAATCATGATTGTGGGCGGACCAAACGCTCGAAAAGATTACCACTACAACGAAACGGAAGAGTGGTTTTTTCAAATCGAAGGAAGCGTTGTAATTGGCATTCAAGAAGACGGTAAAGCTGTGGATATTGAAGTGAAAGAGGGTGAAATGTTTTTGCTTCCAGCACAAACTCCGCATCAACCGAGAAGAGGAGAAGGAACCGTTGGGATTGTTATTGAGGTGAAACGTGCAGATCGCGAATTAAAAGACGGACTATTGTGGTTCTGCGAAAAGTGCAATCACAAACTACACGAGACATATTTCATTTTAGAAAACATTGAAAAAGATTTCCTACCTCGATTTAGAGAGTACTATGGAAGTGAGGACTTGAGAACATGTAAGTCTTGCGGACATGTGATGGAAACGGATCCTAAATTCGTTTAACGCCTAGCGTCTTTTCAACCAAAGCTCGGGGTTTTGCGGAACCCATCCGGCTTCTGAAACTTTTCCCAATTCAAAGTGCAGGACATAGCCTTCTCCGTTGTCTGCAACGGTGCCTATCTTGTCTTTCGTATTCACTTTCGATCCAACAGAAACATATACATTTTGTAGGCCGCTATACACCGTCTTGTATGCACCATGCGTCACAATCACATTCATTCCAGCACCTTGAATATTGAAGACGCTGGTTACAGTGCCATTGAACACCGTATAAATTTCCGCGTTTGCTGAAGTAATAAAATCGACTCCTTTGTTGTTCACTTCAATTCCAGCAATGCTCTCGTGAGCATGTCTTCCGAACTTCGAGCCGATAGCCCCTGAAGGAACAGGCCAAGGCAAGCTTCCCTTGTTTTGCTCGAAAACCGAATTGGCCAAAACAACTTCTGGCGCACTTTCCATTTTCGGAGTTGCATTTACGACTGGTTTCGGCGGTGTTACCACAGTTGCAGGTGTATTTGTTTTCACAGGCGCTGTTGTTCCCGAAGCGTTTGCAGAGGCATTGTTTGATGCTGTTGCATTTGCAGCCGCTCTGCGTTGATCTTCCTTTCTTTTCTCTTCTGCCAATCGAGCCTTCTCTGCCTCTTGCTTGCGAATACGCTCGTTCTCTGCAGCAATTTCCTGACGAACGATTTCTTCAATCTTTGTCGTTAGCTGTCTGCGTTCAATTTCCTTTTGACGTTGAACTTCGCGCAACTTCCCTTCTTCCGATTTAAGTGCCGTTAACTTTTCTTGTTGCTGAACTTTGTTCTGCGCTATTTCATTTCGCTCATTGATTTCGTCATTCGAAAGAGACAGCTTTGTCTGCTTGTTTCCTTCCAGCATAGAAATATTTTCCGCTATTTCCAATTGCGTATCTTTCATCTGCTGAGCATGAAACTTTCTATTTTCGGCGTATTGCTTCAGAAGCTGAACTCGCTTCACAGCTTGAAAGAAATCGGAAGACGATAAAATAAAAGCCAGCTTCGAATAGGACGAACGCTGCTTGTAGCTGTTGTAAATCATTTTCGCGTATTCCGATTTTAGATCTTGAATACTCGATTCCAATTCAACCACCTTTCCTTCCCCCGATTTAATCTCACCGTCTATTGTTCCTACTTCCGCATTGATAGATCGAATGAGCTCTTCACGCAATCGTATCTGTTCGTTCAACAAAGACAACTCGGCCGAAGCGTTTCGCTGATCGGCTTGGTATTCCTTGATGAGTTGTTTCGTTCGAGCTATCTCATCGTTCAATTCACTTCTTCGTGAAGTCAATTCAGCCCTTTTCGTTTGCGCGAAAACCCATTGAAAAGTCAATCCTGAACAAACAAGAATCAACACCAAAAGCGCGTACGATACATGTGATTTATTCAGTTTCTTCATGCCTATTTCCTTTTGATTGGATAGTCCTTGTCGTAATCGAACGAAAAATCGTAGTGATTCTGTGTGTTCAAACGAACTATTTTAAAGTCGAGTGAAGTCTTCCCCTTCGCATCCTCTATTTGAATATTGCATTTGTGAGGATAATGCGAAACATCTTCCTCATCGAATTCAGAGTAGTTAATTTGAACCATTCGTTTAGTACGAAGGTCAGTCAATTCACATTTCGCGACTTTATAAAAATTCGATTCAATCCAAAACTTGGATGAAATCCAATCGTTGTCTTCCAAACGTTTGGGCACTCTTCTTCCTTCACGAGTAGCCAATGTATCCTGATCTTCTGAGGCCCTTCTTACACGTCGCGACATGCGCGAAATCAAAGTGTAATACTCCACATCTAGTTTCTCAATCCCACTTTTCATACGACCTTCTTCACGGCTTAATCCTATTGGATTCCCAATAAGTAAATCCTGCAAAGTGGAAACGTCTAAATCTATTTTCGCCAATTCCGAAAGCTGATCCACTGATCCCAAGAAAACATATTTATCTCCCGGAATTTCAGAAACCATTTTCAAACTGTCTTTGTCAACCAGAAGTCTCAACACTTCAATTCCCAAAGCTGGACTGATACTCACAGAAACCGCGCTATCCTTGCGCATACGAACAGTGGCCTTAAATCCTTGCTGCTCTTCTCCGCTAGTAAATTCAGCATCGAGCTTCATGCCTAACCAATCAAATTCGAACTTATTTTTATCGATATGACGAGTCAAAAAAGCTTGAGTTCTTTCCTTCAAAGGTTCTTGCGTAACAACAACCTCCTTGCTTTTGCAAGCAAAAAGGAAAGGGACAAATAGAATGACGAGATACTTATTCAATGAATTTCTTTTGATTAATTTTTTCCTTCAACTTCACATGGGTTGGATTCAACGAGAGCCCTTTGTTCCAACATTCCAATGCCTTGATTTCGTTTCCCAACATGAAATACGAATCACCCAAATGCTCCCAAATTTCTTGATCGGTTGAATTCAATTTTACTGCAATCTCCAATTGCGTAACTGCCGCTTGGTATTGTTTCTTTTGAAATAAAACAAATCCGAAAGTGTCTAGATATATCGCATTGTTGGGCTGCATGGAAACGGCATACTGAACAATACCCATTGCCTTATCTAGTTGAACTTTTTTAAGTCCGAGGTAGTAGGCATAGTTATTCAAGGCCGTGGCATTGTCGGGATTTTGAATGAGTGCTTGTTCGAATGAATTTTCACACTCGGTCCAATTATCTGTTTTGAAATACACACTCCCTAAAGAAGAATAAAATTGCGAAAGAAGTTCAGGATCTTCAATGACCAAATCCCTTCCAGTGATTAACAATTCCAAAGCCTTGGGATAGTCCTGAAGTTTTAAATATCCAAGACCGGTGAAGTAATAAATCTCTGCGTCTGTTGGAAAAAGTTCCAATGCTTCATTTCCAATTTTCACCAATTCATTCCACTTGCGAAGTTGCTTTTGATTCTCTAACAAGAACTGCCAAACCATTACATCGCTTTTATACAACTCCACTGCCAGCTTGAGCATTTCTTCTTGACGACTCAAATTATTCTGATGATTCGCAACGAATGAGAGCTGAACCAAACATTGATATTCAGATTTGAATTGATTGAATGTTAGATCGAAGATTTCCCAAAGTGGTTTCAGGAATTTTTCATTTTGAGCAACAAGTTCTTCATATTTCTTCAAGACATCAATGGCATCGTACCAGGCTAAATCTCCTGATTTGATAGACTTCTTGAGCATCTCGTAACTCTTGGCGTCATCTCCTGCGTTGGCCAATTCACCACTTTCTTCCAAAAGTAATTTCCCGTTGTTTGGAATAACTTCCTTCATGTGCTTGAGCCATTTGGAAGCTTCGTCATTCAAATTATTCTCACGATAAAACTCGAGCAGGTAAAAATAATAGTCGTCTTCAACTTTGTTTTTCTTTTCGAAATCTTCTAGCACCTTTCCCGCTTCTTTGAAATTACCTTGTAGGGTCATCAATTCAAAACGCTTCCTCGCAATGTCTTCATCTTCGCCTTGAATAAGCGCAATTTGCGCCAAGACTATTGACGCTTGATTCATATCGAAGTTTCCAATAACATTTAAATATTCATTCAAAATCGGAATTGGATTCGCGCTGTATTTCACCGCAAGATCGAAGTTTTTGATTCCTTCTTTGATGTTCCCTGAATACACTTCGTAGTAGCCTAAATCTTTTAAATACCAAGGATTGTTAGGCTCCATTTGAACAGCAATCTTAATGTGCTCCTTCCCCATTTTTTCATATTTCGGAAGCTGCGAACACAATTTAGAAATTTCATAATGTGCTGCACTGACCTGCTCGTACTTCAAGGCTGTGTTGAAATAATTGATAGCAATGTCAAAATTGCCAGCCATCTTCGCCTTTTCCCCTTCATAAAAATACTGCTGAAACTTCGCATGATTTTCATCGGTCACAACAGCAGTCTTCGTTGTTCCGCAAGCAGCAAGAACAACAAGAGAGAAAAGAAAAAGGATTTTTTTAGTCATTGATTTGAATGGAATTGTATGAACCCAAATCAAGTATTCCATTTACACCTGCCACTTGACAATACTCATCGACCAATGAATTTGTAAGCTGACAGTTCTCAATTTTAGAATTCGATTCTATGGAAGTGTTTTCAAGTTTTGAGTTCACGATGGAAACATTGCTTGCAACACTAACGTTCGGACCAACCGTTGAATTGCGGAGGACAACATTATTCCCGAAGTAACATGGCTCAATGATCTTCGAATCACCTTCCAACTGAACGTTATGATTTTGTGGAAGTCGAGAAACAACAGATGCCATTGTTTCCACCACTGCAACTTTATTTCCGCAATCCATCCACTCGTCTACTTCCCCTGGAACAAACTTCGCTCCTTGCTTCATCATGTTACGCATTGCATCTGGAAGCTGGTATTCGCCGCCATTCATGATGTTATTGTCGAGCAAATATTGAAGCTCGCGTTTCAACCATTCACCGTCTTTGAAATAATAAATGCCAATCATGGCCAAGTCTGAAATGAACTCTTGTGGTTTTTCTTGGAAGGAAACAATGGTTCCTTCGTTGTTCAATTCAACAACACCAAACTGACGTGGATCTTCAATTTTCTTCACCCACAAAACGCCATCTGCATTTGGATCCAATTTGAAATCGGCACGGAACAAAGTATCTGCAAAAGCAACCGTAACAGGACCCGTTAAGGCAGATTGAGCGCACATAATGGCATGTGCTGTTCCAAGCGCTTGGTCTTGGTAATGAATGGTTCCCTTGGCACCCAGCTGTTCTGCCAAAGCAATTAAATGATTTTCTACTTCCTTTCCGAATCTTCCAATTACGAATGCGATCTCCTCTACTTTTTCGGTTTGAATGGAAACAATATCTTCGACAAGCCTTTGTACGATAGGCTTTTCAGCAATTCTAACAAGTGGCTTCGGGGTAACGAGGGTGTGCGGACGTAAACGCTTGCCCATACCCGCCATTGGAATAATAATTCTCATTTCTGCTTAATTTCTTTCTAACAAAAGAAAGCAAAAAGGCCGAATACATTTCGGCCTTCCTACGAAGTAATGAACATTTGAAATTGAATGAATTATTTCACTCCCGTGCTTCCGAATCCGCCTGCACCTCTCTCGCTCTCTGAAAGCTCATTTTGCTCTTCCCATTCCACTTGTTCGTGCTTGGCCACAACCATTTGAGCTATGCGTTCTCCGGGTTCTATTACGAACACATCGTTCGATAAATTCACCAACAAGACTTTAATCTCTCCGCGGTAATCCGCATCTATAGTTCCTGGGGTATTCAACACCGTAATTCCGTTTTTGAAAGCGAGTCCGCTTCGTGGACGAATCTGCGCTTCAGTGCCTACCGGTAACTCCATGAATAAACCTGTAGGAACCAATACTCGCTCGAGAGATTTCAATTCAATAGGCTCGTCAATGTTTGCACGAAGGTCTAATCCCGCTGCATGCGCTGTAGCATATGCAGGAGCTGGGTATTTCGATTTATTAATAAGAGCAACTTTCATTATTTCCCTGTAAACGTTGGCTTGCGTTTTTCCATGAACGCGGTTGTACCCTCCTTGAAATCATCTGTTCCGAAACACTTACCGAATTCTTCAGCTTCAGCTTGCAATCCAACAGCTTCGCTGTCGAATCCAGCTTGCACAGCACGCAATGCACTTGAAATAGCAGAAGGAGAAAGCTTTTCAATCTTTCCAGCCATATCAGTTGTGAACTGAATCAATGCATCAAGCTCTACCACGTGATTCACCAATCCCCATTGCAAGGCATCGGCAGCAGAAAGTCTTCCGGCAGTTACGATTAACTCGGTCGCTTTTCCTCTTCCAACTAAACGAGGTAAACGCTGTGTTCCACCGTATCCTGGAATGACGCCCAAAGAAACTTCAGGCAATCCCATAACTGCATTTGAAGAAGCCACACGCATGTGACAGCTCATGGCCAATTCCAATCCGCCTCCGAAAGCGTAACCGTTTACCGCTGCAATAACAGGAGTATTCAAACGCT
Organism: Bacteroidota bacterium; assembly: GCA_046050685.1. Classification (GTDB taxonomy): domain Bacteria; phylum Bacteroidota; class Bacteroidia; order Flavobacteriales_D; family Sanyastnellaceae; genus CAIZGX01. The sequence goes on along the minus strand of JBJOPP010000242.1, from coordinate 789 downwards.
CTACGAAATTGAATAATTGCTCGTGTCCCAACAACGAAAGTTCCTTTCCTTGTTCAACCGAAAAACTTGCAAATTCTTTAATGTCGGCGCCTGCTACGAAAGCTTTCTCACCTGCACCTGTCAGAATAATTGCACGAACGTTTTCATCAGCTTCAGCATCTGCAAAAGCGGTGTGCAACTCTTCAATGGTAGCCTTGTTCAAGGCATTCATTTGATCAGGTCTGTTTATGGTAATGATGCGCGTTGCACCAATGTTTTCAAGAAGTAAAAATTGAAACGACATGTGATAATTGTTTTCGCGAATTTATTCCAAAAGAGACTAACGAATCACAGTTACGTGTCCAATTAATTCTTGTCTGCTTTCCAAGCTGTCGAAAGACAGCTTCCACGTGTACACATCGTTCGGGACAAAATACCCTTTGTATCCCGCCAACCAAGGCTCGTTCGGATTATTCGTTTCGAAAATCATGATTCCCCAACGATCAAAAATCTGAAGATGAAATCCTGTTAAATTTTCTCCAACCACCAAGAACACATCGTTCAAGCCATCTCCATTTGGTGTAACAGCATTGGGAACATAAATGGGGAAATACGGACGCACGTAAACCGAATCTATTCCCACACACCCCGTATTGTTTGTGGTGGTTAAATAATACCAAGTGGGTGAAGAAGGAACAGCATTAGGGTATGCGCAATCGGTGCAGGACAATCCAGTTGAGGGAAACCAATTGTATGCTAGGCCGAAAGTATTTCCGAACAACGTTGTATTTCCTGGATAATCGAAATACT
>JBJOPP010000241.1:0-2851 GCA_046050685.1 Bacteroidota bacterium | reverse complement strand
CCAACAATGCGGGCGAGATCGTCGCGGGCAATGGCCATTGTGAAGGGTTTGTCGTTGTCCTTTTCGTAGCGCTCTTTTAAGTGAAGCAAGGCTTCTGCGGTGCGCTTGCGAACACTGGAGTATGCTAATTTCATTAAGCGTTCTTGCTATTCTTTCACCTTGTTGCTTAACAGAGAAACAACTTCTTTCAATACTTCGAAGCTTCCGTCGATGAGTTTATAGAAATCAGATTTCGGATAGAACACAATCTCGGCATCTTCTAAAACCTCGGCTGAAGCGCTATGTTTGCCGTGTTGAAGCAAAGGCAGAAATCCGAAGAATTCATTTTCATGAACGAGTTGAATGATTAAGTCTTTACCTATTTCATGGCTCATATACACCTTCACCTTTCCAGACTTCAAGAAATAAACGCCCATAGCGTCGTCGCCTTCGGAGAAGATGAGTTCTTTCTTCTTGTACTTTTTCGTAATGGCGCTCTCGCTAACTTTGGTGATGTCTGAAAGTCCTTTCACTTCGTTTAACAAATGCTCCATTCCATTAAGGGGCTCTTTTGAAGAAGCCGCTCCAACACGCTTTGCTTTGTCTAATCGGCTTCTTACAGCGCTAATTAAATCGAGATCGTCGAACGGTTTGGTAATGTAGTCATCGGCTCCCAAGTCCATGGCTTTCCGCATGTCGGAACGATCTGCCTTTGCGGTAAGAAAAATAAATGGAATCGCAGCCGTAGACTCTTCCTTCGATAATCTATTTAAAACACTGTATCCGTCTAATTGCGGCATCATAATGTCGCAAAGAATGAGGTTTGGAAGCTCCGCTAAGGCAAGCTCTACGCCCACCTTTCCATTTTCGGCATCTGAAACGGTGTATCCTGACATACTTAAAATCTCGCAGATGTTCTCGCGCATTTCCGTGTTGTCCTCAATGACTAATATTTTTTCGCTCATGATTCTAGGGGTAAATGAATGGTAAATGTTGTTGTTGAATTTTCAATACTCGTGAAGGAAACCGATGCGTTCATCAATTCCAAGCATCGCTTTACAATACTCAATCCGAGCCCGGTTCCTTGAATGTTTGAGGCATTGTGCGCGCGATAGAATCGGTCAAACAATTTCTCCTGTTCAACTTCCGGAATACCTATTCCTTCATTGGAGATATTGATGAGAACCTCATTATCCTCAAGTTTGACTTCAACCAAAATATTGGTTTCATCGAATGAAAATTTAATGGCGTTAGAAAGCAAGTTCACGATTACACGTTGAAGCAATGTAATATCGGCCTTCACTCTTTGGTCTTTCGGACAATTCACTTCAATTTCCTGATTCGGTTTAAGAATCATGTCCATGTCGTTTACGACTGATTGAAGAACTTCGCACAAATTAACTTCTTCCAACTGTATCTCTACTTTTCCTTCATCGAGTTTCCCCAATGAAAGAATGTCATTCAAGATTTCAGTTAAAGAAAAAACGGAATTCTTTATTCGCTGAATATGCTTATCGCGATGAACTTGCTCATCTTCTTTCACATATTTCGAAATAAGTGAAACGCTAGAAAGTATGGTCGTAAGCGGTGTTCTGAACTCGTGAGAAGCCATCGTAACAAAGCGAGACTTCATTTCGTGCAGTTCTTTTTCCTTCAATAATGCATCGCGCAATTCTGCCTGGCTCTTTTCCAAATCGTTCATTGCTTCTTGCAAAACCAAGGTGCGTTCTTTCACTTTCCGCTCGAGATTTTCATTCAAGGTAAGCAACTGCTTATTCATGTTTTGAAGATCTTCTTGGAATTTGATGCGTTCAGTAACATCTATGACGAATGCAATGACGAACGTTTCTCCATGAGAATTGTAGTGACTCAATGAAATCTCAACTGGGAAAATCGAACTGTCCTTTTTTAGACCATACAACGTCATGTGCTGACCCATGGAACGGTTGGTTGGACGTTCGTTGTAATTTTCTCTATGCTGCTTGTGCCTCGAACGAGCAGCATCTGGAATTAACTGATCCACGTCAAGGGTAAGCATTTCATCTTCGGAATAACCGAATAGATCGGCACAACGTGGGTTGACAAGAACAATCTTTCCCGCTTTGTCCGAGATTAAAATTCCTTCGTTAACATGATTCCAAATTGAGGCAAATCTATTTTCCATGGGCAATACAAATCTATTGGAGGCGCATGCTTAAGAAAATTGCATGCGTCACATTAAGTACTGACAAAAATCAGTTATTTTACTGGGGTTTTAAAGAAATTCTAACAAAAAGTAATATTCTAGTGAACATTAAGTATAACATTCTGTTTAACCTTTTATAACTAACATTAAACAAAAATGAAAAAAGTCTTACTCTCTCTTTCTCTAGCTTTGAGCTTCGCAGTATCGCAAGCACAGACTGCTTTTGAAATTATTCAAAATTCTCCAAATCACAATACGCTTGAAGCAGCGGTATTGGCTGCTGGATTGGACGGTGCGCTAAACACGCTTGACCCTATCACTGTTTTCGCTCCGACTGACGATGCATTCAATGCCCTTCCAGCTGGAACTGTTCCTGCTTTATTGGCTGACATTCCTGCTTTAACGAACATCTTGTTGTACCATGTATACGGTGGAGGTGCAGCATTGTCAACTGATCTATTTGATGGACAGGTTATCAATATGTACAACGGTTCTGACATTACTGTGACCATCAACAACGGTGTTTTCATCAATGGAACAAGTCAAGTTATTGTTGCTGATATTCCAGCTTCGAATGGCGTTGTGCACGTTGTGAATGAAGTTCTAATTCCAGCAGCACCATCACAATACACCGTTTGGGATGTGATTCAAAACTCTCCAGACCACACGACTTTAGAAGCTGTTGTT
>JBJOPP010000240.1:0-4592 GCA_046050685.1 Bacteroidota bacterium | reverse complement strand
TGCTGATTCGGCGATTCGAAATGTTTTTCTGGATATCCAGCCACGCCAATGCAGAAGTTCGTGTGTTGCACATTGCGCAAATCGGGATCGAGATACTTCCCTTCATTCATGTTCACTACTTGCTGAACCAACTCTTTCGCGTATTTATTTCCATCGACTTCAGGAACAAATCTTCCTTCACTTTTAATGGCATCGCCACGCAACAAAAGCACATTGTCAATGCCTAAAAAGTGAAGGTCTATCAACGCATCTTCCGTGTCTTGTTTCGAGAAGCCTCCGCAAATAATATGCGGTATAGTATCGATCTGATACTTGTTCAACAACGCCGCGCAAATGCCCACGGTGCCTGGTCTTTTGCGCACGGTGTGTTTCTTCAACAGACCATTGCCCGCATCGCGAAAGACATATTCTTCGCGGTGATAAGTCACGTCAACAAACGCTGGTTCGAACTGAATGAGTTCGTTCATGGTGGTGTAAATCTCTTGAATGTTATCTCCTTTCAACGGAGGTAAAATTTCAATGCTGAACAACGTGCGCTTCGCTTCTTCCAAATGCTGAATGACTTTCATATTAGAACAATAAGGGTGATAATATTTTTTTAGCTTCTTGAATGCTAACGCCTCGACGTTGCGCATAATCTTCCACTTGATCCATTTCAATTTTCCCCACACCGAAATATTTACTTTCCGGATGGCCAATGAAATAGCCACTTACAGAGGCGGTCGGATACATAGCGAGCGACTCGGTTAAAGAGATTCCAATTTCATTTTCCACATTCAATAATTTCCAGATGGTGCGCTTTTCTTCGTGGTCGGGACAAGCAGGATAACCCGGTGCCGGACGAATGCCGGTATACTTTTCCGAGATGAGATCGGCATTCGAAAGGTGTTCTTCCGATGCGTAACCCCAGTATTCTTTTCGCACTTTTTCATGTAGCAATTCTGCGGTGGCTTCTGCCAAACGATCGGCAAGTGCCTTCGAAAGAATAGCGTTGTAATCGTCGTTGTTCAATTTGAATTGCTCTGCAATGTCTTCCGCCCATTGTCCGGTGGTAACTGCGAAACAGCCAATGTAATCTTCTCGGTCAGAAGCAATGAAGTCAGCTAGCGCAAAGTTCGGAACACCCTGTACTTTCTGCGTTTGCTGACGAAGCGTTAAGAAATTCACGTCTTCGTTGCAGGAAGAATAGGCCTTCGAGAAGACTTCAATGTCATCGGTATCTTTTCGTTTTGCTGGGAACAAACCGAATGTTCCTTCGGTTGTTCTTTCTTCGTTAATCCAAGAATCCAAAAGTACTTGTACCTCTTTGAACAAGACAGTTGCTTGTGCTCCAACAACTTCATCGGTTAACACATCCGGAAATTTACCTGCCAATTGCCACGCTTGGAAGAAGGGCGTCCAGTCGATGTAGGCTGCCACTTCCTTCAAGCTAAATTTAAACTTTTGTATTCCAAGTTTTTTCGGTTGGAAGGGAATGTATTCTGTTGAGGCTTTGAATGCATTGCTGCGCGCATCGTTCAGCGATACGCGACGTTTTTCACGCTGATGTGTTTCGTAGTTTTCGCGAACACGCGCGTAGTCGGTTTTTATGTGTTGAAGGAAAGCTTCGCTTTCGTTTTTGTTGAATAAACTGCGCACGGCTGGAACGACCTTGCTGGCATCGTTGACGTGAATAACAGGGACGTGGGTGCGTGGTTCAATCTTCACGGCAGTGTGCACGCGCGAAGTAGTAGCACCTCCAATGAGCAGTGGGAAATTCAATTTACGTCTTGAAAGATCTTCAGCCAAGTCGCACATGATTTCGAGGGAAGGCGTAATGAGTCCACTAAGGCCAATGGCATCGGCGTTTTCACGAATAGCAGTTTCAATAATGACTTCATTCGGAACCATAACTCCGAGGTCTACAATGTCATATCCATTGCACGCCAAGACAATGCTCACAATGTTTTTTCCAATGTCATGCACATCTCCTTTTACGGTGGCGAGCACTATTTTTTTCTTCGCTTCATGGGTGGAAGGGTTGCGTTCTTTTTCCGCAAGCAATTGCGGTTCGAGCACAGCCACAGCGGCTTTCATGACGCGCGCACTTTTCACCACTTGGGGAAGAAACATTTTTCCACTTCCGAAATAATCGCCCACGATATTCATTCCGTCCATCAAAGGTCCTTCGATAATAGCGAGAGGAGTGGGGTAGTGCTCGAGCGCTTCCAGCACATCTTCTTCAATGTGCGTGGTTATACCGTGCACTAGAGCGTGCGACAATCTTTTCTGAAGCGACTCGCTTCTCCATGCTGCTACCGTTTCAATTTTATTTTTTTGCGTGTTGAATTCTTGCGCTATGTCAAGCAGTTCTTCGGTGGCGTTTTCTGTTCGATTGAAAAGAACGTTTTCTATTTTTTCAAGAAGCGCCTTATCCAATTCATCGTAAACCGCCAATTGCGAAGTGTTCACAATACCCATGTCCATGCCGGCTTTAACGCCGTGATAAAGGAAGGAGGCGTGCATGGCTTCGCGCACAACGTTGTTTCCACGAAACGAAAACGAGACATTCGAAACGCCACCGCTCACTTTTGCATACGGAAGATTTTGTTTGATCCATTCTGTTGCTTTGAAGAAATCGATCGCGTAGTTTTTATGTTCTTCCAAACCGGTTCCAACTGGAAATATATTCGGGTCGAAAATGATGTTGTGTGCTGGGAATTTCACATCGTCTGTCAACACGCGATACGCGCGTTCACAGATGTTAATTCTTCGCTCGTAGGTATCTGCTTGTCCGTGTTCATCGAACGCCATGACCACAATGGCAGCGCCGTATTTCTTCACCAGTTTTGCCTTTTCAATAAAGGCTTCATCGCCGTCTTTCAGACTGAGTGAATTCACAATGCACTTTCCTTGCGCGCATTGCAAACCGGCTTCAATGATTTCCCATTTCGAAGAATCAATCATCAACGGAACGCGGCTAATGTCGGGCTCTGCAGCCAGCAAGTTGCAAAACGTACGCATGGCTTCAACACCGTCGATCAGTGCATCGTCCATGTTAATGTCCAGAATCACTGAACCGCTTTCCACTTGTTCGCGAGCAATGGCAATGGCCTTGTTATAGTCCTTTTCTTGAATGGCCTTTTTGAATTGAATAGACCCGGCAACGTTGGTGCGTTCACCCACGTTAATGAAGTTCGATTGCGCTTCAATGCGAACGACCTCGAGTCCGGAAAGGAAGAGTGTATTATGCATGGTTGTTTTCGGAATGAATGAGTTCGTGAAGGGCTTTGATGTGCGCGGGCGAGGTGCCGCAACATCCGCCGATGATTCGGAGTTCGGGTTGATTTAAAAACGGAGCAATTTTCGAACGGAAGGTTTCCGGGCTTTCGTCGTATCCGCCCATTGCGTTGGGCAATCCTGCATTCGGATATGCGCTCAAATACGCGTTAGTGAACGCTTTCAGAGCGAGCACTTGCGGAAGCAATTGTTCAGCACCCAAAGCGCAATTGAATCCTAAACTGAAAAGCGGAACGTGTTCCAACGACACTGCGAAGGCCGCAGCTGTTTGTCCGCTTAGCGTTCTTCCCGCTAAATCGGTAATGGTACCGCTGGCCATAATGGCAAGATCTCCGTTCGGATTTTCTTTGGTAATGGCGGAAAGGTTTCGATCTTCCATAACATCGAGAATCGCATGGAATGCGGCTTTGGCGTTGAGGGTGTCGAAGATGGTTTCAACGAGGATAGCATCTACACCTCCGTCTAAAAGTCCTTCCACTTGTTCGCGATAGGCAGACTTCAGTTCGTTGTAATTCACGGCTCTGAATTCGGGGCGTTCTACATCCGGTGAGAGCGAGCAGGTTTTCGAAGTAGGACCAATGGCTCCGGCCACATACGCTTTCGGTGCATTCGGATTTGTTTGTTGAAATTTATCCCGAGCGGCTACTGCCACTTTCGCCGCCGCCACATTGAGTTCGTAAGCGATGTGCGTGAGCTTGTAATCTTCCAACGAGATGCGTTGTGCATTGAAGGTGTTGGTTTCAATGATGTTAGCGCCCGCCTCGAGGTAGTTGAGATGAATGCGTTCAATGAAATGCGGACGCGTGATGCACAGCAGATCATTGTTGCCTTTCAGGGGCGAAGGGTGATTTTTGAATTGTTCTCCGCGATAATCTTCTTCGGTCAAATTCAGCAATTGAATTTGCGTGCCCATAGCACCGTCGAGAAGTAAAATGTTTGTTGAAATGTCTTGTAGTATTCCCATAGCGTGTATTGCACTGCCCAATGGGACGGAAGTGAAAACTTCCTTTCTTATCTCCCCTCGAACTGCTTCGAGGTAGGAATTGGCACCCTGCTTTACCGGGTTGCCAAGACATCTAAGGGCCTATTCCCTCCGTCTTTCTGGATAAGTGCGGGGCAAATATAGAACAGAATGTTCTTCGAACGAATGCCCGATGGGCGAATGTTTTTAACGAAAGCCTTTGGCGAATGCTTCGCGAATGTCTTCGACGAAAGGAGAAGGTAAGAAAAGTTAAGCGAAGGGAAGAAAAGGTAAGATTCAAAAACGAAGTTCCAATAACATAGTAGGAATAAAATCTTCGATTTTCCAATTA
>JBJOPP010000239.1:0-3432 GCA_046050685.1 Bacteroidota bacterium | reverse complement strand
TCATGACTTCGTTCTTCTTTCCCAATCGAAAATCTACCCCAATAGGAACATACAACGCTGCCATGTAGCCCATCTTATTCTGATATACCTGACGATTTACGTTGAGAGCATTGTAAACAGACTGCGTTGAAATGTAATTATCGTTGGTATCAGTAATACGCTGTGTATCCCAAGAATGCGACTGAATCTCTGTGCGGGGTGCTAGCGTGATTCCGAAGTTCAAACCAACTCCTGAATAAAATGAAAATCTCTTCGAAATATCGGTCGATGCCAAATAAGAGAAATCTAATTTCACCGCAGTGGCCATGTACGAGCTAAAGGTGAAATCGCGATGAATGGAATCAACAAATCCGTAAATACTTCCGTTAGCAGCTGATACCAAGGTGTCTATTCTTGTCGTAAAAGAATTAGAGGTATTGTAAATGGAAGCGCTGATTCCCTGCGCCGATATCCCAGCTCGGAAAGTGCGATTTTTATTGTACTCTCCAGCTACTCCGTTTTTCTTTAACGGATGAAAGGCCACGTTCATATTTAACGTCGGTGCGTCCCAACCAAATTGAGTGGTGTAGGGCGTAGAATTCGCAGGTATTAGCGCTCCTGGCGCAAGTATATTGAATTCATTCTGGTTAATGTTTAATGGGGCCAATGAGCGATCACCACCAAATGAAAGTTGAAACTGTGAAATCTTGTATTTCGGATGCTTCACTTCTTGAGCGGAAACAATTCCAAAAGTGAAAAGTGAAAGGGATAGAAGGAAAAGTGCTTTTTTCATTGAATAATTTATTTGCGAAAGGTTAACGCAAAACATTCTAATTATTGCCTCAATGCTCTTTGCACTCGGCCATTACTTCAGGCATATGCTTCATGGCCCATGCCGACATGCTATCGATAATGGGTAACAACGTGCTTCCGAATGGCGTTATTTTATATTCCACCCTAGGTGGAATTTCAGCATAAATAATTCGCTCCAATAGACCATCGGTTTCCATTTCTCGAAGCTGATTGGTTAGGGTTTGCTTGCTTATATCGGGAATGTTCTTCAACAATAAACTGTAACGATTTCGGTCTGTACGAATCATATGAATGATGCTCGGCTTCCACTTTCCACCTATGATATTCATGGTATATCCAACCGGACAGTTGCCCGCAACGAAGTCCTTTGTCTTTCTAACACCTGTCTTTTCCATTGGTCTAAAATTATAGTCTATACACATAATTTATGTATTGACAGATTTCAAAGACGAAGGTAATAATTTTGAATTCAAATTAACGAAAACGAGTAAACGATGAAACTTCTTCAACCTATAAAAATAGGATCTTTAAATCTAAAAAACAGCATGGCCATGGCGCCAATGACACGTAGTCGCGCAAACTTCAGTGGTGAAGTTTCGGACTCTACAGTGGAATACTACAAGCAACGCGCAGGCGCGGGACTAATCATTTCGGAAGCTATAAACATTAGCCAACAAGCGTTAGGAAGTCCACTAACACCTGGGCTTTTCACATCCACTCAAATTGAAGCATGGAAAAAAGTAACGCAATCGGTTCACGATGCGGGCGGAATTATTTTCGCGCAACTGTGGCACACGGGAAGAGTTGGACACTCATTGGTGAAAAACGGAGAACAGCCTGTAGCCCCCTCTCCTGTTGCCATTCAAGGACAACAGCATTTCACCATGGAAGGTCCAAAAGATTACGAAACTCCGCGCGAGTTGAGTGCTGATGAAATCAAAACTATCGTTGCTGAATACAAGCAGGCTGCTATCCATGCGATTGAAGCAGGATTCGACGGTGTTGAACTTCACGCTGCCTTCGGGTATTTACCGAATCAATTCTTAGCAGAAAGTGCTAATCAGCGAACCGACGAATACGGAGGGTCATTTGAAAATCGCAATCGTTTCGTCCTTGAAATAATGAAAGAAATTGTTTCAGCCATTGGCAAAGACAAAGCTGCCATTCGCATTTCACCAACGAGCACTTACAACAATATCACTCATGAAAATCCGATTGAACAATTCACGCATCTAATAGAGCATTTGAATAAACTTCCTCTCGCCTATTTGCATTTGATGAATGTACCGTTTCCGAAAGATCAGTTTCCACAATACCCCTCGAATTGCATTGATGCATTTGGAAAGTTAAGTGTTCATCCAGTTATTGCAAATTGCGGATACACGCGTGAATCGGCCGAAGCCGAATTGGAAAAGGGCATTGCGAAAATGGTTTCCTTTGGAACGTTGTTCCTGGCTAACCCAGACTTACCTTTACGATTCGAATTAAATTCAGAATTAAATCAGCCTGACCGCGCTACCATGTATGGCGGCGGAGATCAAGGCTACATCGATTACCCATTTTTAAACGCCTAAACCATGACACACGTATTAGCAATTCTCACCATCCACACTGATAATCTTCCTGAAAACTTTCAGGAAATAATTAAACACGAAAAAGAAGTCGTTGCAGCCTGGAAAGCAGAAGGTTTTTTGGAACAACTCTTCCTTCGTCCAACGAGAAACGGAGCAATCTTAATCTTCAAAAATCTAACAGAAGAAGAAGTAAACGAAAAGATGAAAGCGCTTCCGCTTTATGCTTTGATGAAGAGTTTGGAGGTGCTTCCGATGATTGCGGACACCGCTATTTAAAAGGTAAGAGAGGGTAAGAGAGGGTAAGAAAAGGTAAGATGAAATACTGGTTAAGAAAAGGGAAGATTTAATTGGTAAGAGAAGTTAAGAAAAGGTAAGAGACGGTAAGATTTAGCTTTGTTATTTTGTATTGAATTGCTCTATTGATAAGGAGTATGAGAGATTTGCAACGAACTTATAGCATAAGGATTTGTTGAGTTTTAGAATTCTAATGGTGAGTTTTGCCAAAAAAAAGTATGGCTTATATCAACGAGGTTGCAACTGAATTTGCAATTGGAATTTTAAAATTGGCAAATGACCTTTATGAAAAGAAGGAATTCATTTTATCGAAGCAAATCGCTCGTAGTGGAACTTCTATTGGCGCAAACCTCGCTGAATCACAAGGAGCAATTTCACAAAAAGACTTTTTAAACAAACAGTACATCTCATTCAAAGAATGCAAAGAAACTTTGTACTGGCTTCATCTGATAAGTGAAATGAAATACATTTCAGAAGATCGGATACTACTACTCGAAAAGCAATGCAGACACATTCACTTCATGCTTAACAAATCAATCCTCACAATCAAATCGAAACTAGAATAAAAAAGAACTTACCCTTTCTTACCTTCTCTTACCTCTTCTTAACTTGCATTTCATCTTACCCTCTCTTACCTTTTCTTACCTTCTCTTACCTTGATTAACGACGAACCATTTTCGGACTGGCGTTTAACATCTTCTTCACCTGCTTAATGTCGTTCTTCAAATATCCTTTTGAATCTAACGCTTCTGCTTTTTTCAAATGCATGGTC
>JBJOPP010000238.1:0-5376 GCA_046050685.1 Bacteroidota bacterium | reverse complement strand
TATAAGCTACCTCTTGATGTGGTTTATACAGGTAAGCTTTTACATTCTTTTTTAGTGGAAAACAAAAAACCGAACGAAGGTTCGGTTTTAATGTTTCATACTGGCGGATTGCAAGGCAATCCAAAAACTATATTCGACTAATCTTAAGCATATTTGTAGTTCCTTGCTCTGCAATAGGCATAGACGCTACGTTTACCAAGAAATCCCCTTCTTGAACATATCCGTTTTTCTTCAAGATGTAACGAATGTCTGCAATGGTTTGGTCTGTGCTAACCATCTTATCATAGAAGAAAGCTTTCACTCCCCAAACTAAGTTCAATTGTGTAAGGATGCGCTTATTTCCTGTAAAAACGAATACATGTGCATTCGGTCTCCAGCTAGAAATTTTATATCCAGTGTATCCTGAAAACGACATCGTAGCAATGCTTGTAGCTCCCGTGCGTTTCGCAACACGACAAGCACTGAAACAAATACTATCGGTGATGAAACGTGTTTCGTCCATTTCATAAGGAGCCTCTTCCAAGTAATACAATCCAGGGAATTTTTCCGCTTCGTTAATGATGTTGTGCATCATTGTAATCGCTGCAATCGGATAAGCACCAACACTGGTTTCTCCGCTTAACATTACTGCATCGGCACCATCTAGAACAGCGTTCGCAACGTCTGTAACTTCTGCACGCGTTGGAGTCATGCTTGTGATCATACTCTCCATCATTTGCGTAGCAACGATAACAGGTTTTGCTGCTTCAACGCATTTCTTCACAATCATTTTCTGTGCGAGTGGAACTTGCTCAATTGGAATTTCAACTCCGAGGTCACCACGAGCCACCATTACCGCATCTGTTTCGCGAATAATTTCATCGATAACTTCAAGCGCTTCAGGTTTTTCAATTTTCGCAACCACCTTCGCATGTTTGCCGTTTTCAGCAATGATGCCTTTTAAAACACGAACATCTTCAGCTGTGCGGACGAATGAAAGTCCGATCCAGTCGATGTTCATCGAAAGAGCAAACTCTAAATCATTTAAATCTTTTTTAGACAATGAAGGAAGAGAAACTTTCGTCTCAGGAAGGTTCAATCCTTTTTTCGACGAAAGAATACCACCTTGGACAATTTCACACAAAACTTCTTTCTTACCGTCGGTGGAAAGAATGCGAATCGCAATTTTTCCATCGTCCAACAACACTCTTTCTCCAGGTTTTACATCCGATGGAAATTCTTTGTAGTTCGTGTAGATGTGGGTAGCTGTTCCAATCTGCTCTTCCGTAGTAATGATGATTTGCTTGCCAGCTTCCAACATTACTCCGTTGTCTTGCATAATGCCCACACGCAGTTTAGGTCCTTGCAAATCTGCAAGCAAAGCAGTGTTGGTGCCTAATTCTTTGTCAATTTCTCTCACGAAATTCACAACGCTCGAATGGTCGTCGTGTGCACCGTGAGAAAAGTTTAAACGCACAACATTCAATCCTGCTTGAATCATTCCCTTCAGCACTTCTTTGTTTGCTGAAACCGGACCAATGGTCGCTACTATTTTCGTTTTTTTCATAATCAATCGAAGAACAAGTGACTTACATGCTTAATATTCTCTTGTGAAAGACGAAACGCCGCAAGCACGTTGTTTATTTTTCTAACTTGTTTTACTAAATCCTCAATGTCTTCTCTACCCTCAATTTTGAGTAGGTATTCTAACTGCGCATATTCTTGCAACAACACTCCTTGAAGCGAGCGATTCGAGATTAAATGAATCTTAAAATGCTCTCTCTCTGAAATGAACTGAAACATTTCGTGTTCAGAATTCTGATCCTTCGTCTCTAACTTGTATGGCTCTTTGCGCTCTAATTCCCATCCAAGTTCTTTGTTTAACAGCCACGCCAAGCGAAAATCTTTCTCGCGCGAGTTGATTCCGATTAACTCGAATTTCAAATACTCTTCGTTTGAAAATGTAATGTTTTTAGCGTTCATTTGAGTTAGTGTATTTTTTACACGAACTACGCAAAGGTAGTTATTTCCAAGTCAGTTGCGCGGAATTTTCATTCACAATCAATTCTGCATTTCGTCCCATGTAAAACGCCCGATTATCGTTTAAATGTCCCGCAGGAAAATCACAGGCGATTGGCACTTGTTTTTCCAATCCCAATTGTAAAATCATTTCGTGCACATCCTTCCCCCAAGGGTTATGGGTTGAAAATCCAAATTCTTCGGTATTGTCTTTCATTTGTGTAAATCCGCCTAAAATTAATCCTCGAATATTCTTGAACATACCCGCTCGCTTCAGCGCAGTGAACATGCGGTCGACGTGATAAAGCATTTCATCGACATCTTCCAAAAACAAAATTTTTCCTTCCGTATTCAATTGAGTAGAGGAGCCAAGTTGACTGTAGATGACCGATAGATTTCCACCTACAATTTTTCCTTCTGCCGTCCCTATTTGAATTTGTTTTTCATTCCAATCAAATAAAAAAGACTCACCAAATAACGCACGTCTCAAATTTTCTAGCGCTTCTAGAGTGGCGTGTTCAAACGATATGGGCATGGTCGAATGAATGCAGGCGATGTCTTTGTTCGTGCAGGCATTCAATAAAACCGTCACATCGGAATATCCGCAAATCCATTTCGAGTCGTTCAGGTGCGGAAGAATTTCATCGATGGTATGCACAGTGCCGTAACCACCTCGTGCCACCAACAAGGCTTTCACGGTATCGTCTTTCCACAAAGAGAGAAAAGATTGGGTGCGATCTTCAACATTCCCAGCCAACTGAAATGCTGGTGTGAAAACATTTTCAGCACATTTAATTTTCAGTCCCCATGATTCAATAACGCCTTTGGCATATTGCCATTGTTCGCTTGTAATGAATCGGGCGGTGGCAATAATGCCAATCGTATCGCCTTGTTGTAAAAAAGCTGGTTGCATCGCTTTATCTTTGATGCGCTAAATTCGCAGTTTTCTGCGCAAAACACCACAAAAAAGATGAAGTCACCAAAAAGACACCTTGTCACCTCAGCTCTTCCATACGCGAACGGTCCCATTCACATTGGACACATTGCGGGTGCATACTTGCCCGCGGATATTTATGTTCGCTATTTAAGAGGGAAGGAAAAGGATGTGGCTTTTATCTGTGGATCAGACGAACACGGCGCTGCTATTACGTTGCGCGCAAAGAAGGAAGGAAAGACCCCACGTGAAATTGTAGATTTTTATCACAATCTCATGGGCGACGCCTTCCGCGATTTTGGAATTTCATTCGATGAATATTACCGCACTTCTTCGCCCGAGCACATTGAAATGAGTCAACAAATTTTTCTTGAGTTGAAGGAAAAAGGTGTTTTCGAAACACACCGCTCAGAGCAATACTTCGATGCGGAAGCACAGCAATTTTTGGCCGATAGATACATCACAGGAACGTGTCCAAAATGTTCAAGTGAAAAGGCATACGGAGATCAATGCGAGAAATGTGGATCTACCTTAAGTCCTACAGAATTAATAAATCCAGTTTCTACTCTAAGCGGAAGCACACCTGTGTTGAAGGAAACCACGCATTGGTATTTGCCTATGCAACACCACAGCGAATGGGTGCGCGATTTTATTGAAAATGGAAAGTTGAACGGAGAGCAACACCACGACGCTTCGAAATGGAAGTCGCATGTGGTAGGGCAGTGTTTAAGCTGGATTGACGGAGGGCTTCAAGCCCGCGCGATGACTCGTGATTTGGATTGGGGAGTTCCAGTTCCGGGTGAAGAAGGAAAAGTGCTGTATGTGTGGCTCGATGCTCCTATTGGATACATCACCAACACAAAAGTTTGGGCAGAGAAAAACGGAAAGAATTGGGAGGACTATTGGAAGAACGATGAAACGGAATTGGTTCATTTCATTGGGAAAGACAACATTGTTTTCCATTGCATCATCTTTCCAATCATATTGAAATCACACGGCGGGTTTAACCTTCCAGTGAATGTCCCAGCCAACGAGTTCATGAATTTGGAAGGAGATAAAATTTCAACTTCACGAAATTGGGCGGTTTGGTTGCACGAATATTTGGAAGACTTTCCGAATAGACAAGATGAGATGCGCTATGTTTTGGCTTCGATTATGCCTGAACAAAAAGACAGTGAATTTACATGGAACGACTTCAAAGACCGCGTAAACAATGAGCTTGCGGATATCGTAGGAAATTTTGTCAATCGCGTATTCGTTTTAACACATAAATATTACGGAGGAAAAGTTTCGAACCCTTCGTTCGATGCATCTGCTCAGTTTGATGAGGCGCAGGCTGCATTCAATCTAATAGGTGAAAAGATTGAAGCCTATCGTTTCCGCGAGGCGCAGGCGCTAGCTATTCAGCTCGCGCGTATCGGAAATAAGTTGCTTACAGAGACAGAACCTTGGAAACTTCAAAAGACAGAACCTGAAAAAACGGAAGGTATTTTGAATGCGTGTATTCAGCTCGTTGCCGCGCTCTCTGTGGCTTTGGAACCATTCCTTCCATATACAGCAAAGAAATTAAAAACAGGGTTGCAGTGGGAAGGATTGAAGTGGGATGAAGTGAATGTTTCACAATTGATTCCTGCTGGACATAGTATTGGTGAGATGCCAATTCTTTTTCAAAAAATAACGGATGAAGAGGTTGCTATTCAAGTGGCGAAATTGGAAGCGTCGAAGGTTCAACCTGAAGTTGAAATAGAGGCAATCAAGCCGAATGTTTCGTTTGAAGATTTTCAGAATATGGATCTGCGCATTGCAGAAGTCTTAGAGGCGCAGCGTGTTCCGAAGACCAAGAAGTTGCTTCAATTGAAGCTTCGCATTGGAAACGAAGAGCGCACGGTTATTTCTGGAATAGCAGAATCATACGAGCCTGAACAAGTTGTTGGTAAGCAAGTGTTGTACTTAGCGAATTTGGCACCAAGAGAAATCAAAGGTGTACAGTCTTCGGGTATGATATTAATGGCTGAAAACAACAAGGGAGAGCTTTCATTGCTCTCCCCTGAACGCCCTGTTGAATCGGGCAATACTGTTCGTTAAAATCAGTCTACGTTATCGTGTAAATACGGATTGTTTGTGCGCAGTTCAATGCGTGTGTTTCCGTTTTCGTCTGTTACTTCACGAGAGATTGTGCGAGACACTGTGTTTTCACTTGAGTGTGTTCCTTCATCAAGGGTAACTTTTCTTCTCATGAATGCAGGTTCATTTTCCAATTCGTTCAATCCGTTTGGAGACTTCATGCGCATGGTGTATTCGCGAATACGAGCTTCACGTTCTTTGTTGCGCGCCATTAGTTCGGTGCGTGGAGGACGGTTTTCAGCAACAACTTCTGGTTTGAAAGTCATTTGAGTTTCAGGAATCGCGCGATCAGAAGTTGAACGAATGCTATCGAAACTTGG
>JBJOPP010000237.1:0-4534 GCA_046050685.1 Bacteroidota bacterium | reverse complement strand
AACTATGAATGACTTTGATGTGAATCTCTTGAATACGATCGGCGTATCCCATCCACGGAACACGCACTTCAAAATCGCACAATGGAGCCAATTTCCCACCATCTTTCCCGGTCAGACCTATCACCTTCATTCCTTTCGCTTTCGCAGCTTCAGCGGCTTTAATTACATTCCCGGAGTTACCGCTGGTTGAAATGGCCAACAAGACATCTCCTTCATTTCCGATGGCTTCCACCATGCGTGAAAAAACGAAATCGTATCCGTAGTCGTTTCCCACACACGACATGTGCGAAGGGTCTGAAATACTCATGGCTGCAATGGCAGGACGATTGTCGCGGTATCTTCCCGAAAGCTCTTCCGCGAAATGCATGGCGTCGCACATGCTTCCGCCGTTACCGCACGACATAATCTTCTTGCCCAACTTCAATTGGGAAGACATGCACTGCGCGCTGTTGTTTACGGAAGTTAAAAAGTCAGGCGAAGCCAACAATTGCGAAAGCAACTGATGCGCTTCTTCAAAATGGTTCTGAACGATCATGCTGCGAATTTACAGCAATCATTGCATAGGTATGTATTTGAAATCGCGAATAACCACTTCATGATCCAATCCATTGTTTGGTCCAATGTTCGAATATGGAAGTGTCCACAAGTTCATACGACAATTCGTTGTTACACCCGGAGCAGGAATAACAATGGGTTGAGACGTTTGATTGCCATCTTGCTTTACTCTCGGAGGATTGTTCAAGTTAAACGACCATGTCGCAATGGGTGTAGCATTCTCATAGTCTTCTCCCGCATAACTGTACCACGTGATCAGTGTGTCGGTCCAGTTGAACAAATGCGTAGTAACACCCTTCAATAAATCTGGATCAATAAATTTCTCGCGCGTTCTCTCCGGATAAAACGCTCCGAAGCTCACAGGCTGAACTGAAAATGTGGTAGGTTCTTGTGCTGTTGCATCTCCCCACTTCGAAAACTCGATATCTACTTCGCTGTTGCCGTCTGTCAGCATTGTGTTGTTGTCCCATGTGAACAATCCGAAAACCACATTCTCAGAGAACGACATCGGGTCTGCTTGAACCGTGAAGATGTAGGTTCCGTATCCCAAGTTGTCTTGTCCAACCACTTCAGACGAATACCAAGTATCTCCGTGCTTCGCAATGGTTAAGTGCAAGTATCCATTCTCGTCTACCCATACATCGTCGTATAAGCGAGAGAAATTATTCGGTCCTGGCCCTACAGGTGTATTGCTGTACTTGATGTCCCACTTGCGTCCAGCGAAGTTCACAACATCGCCCTGACGACCCAATACATCTTCCGGATCAGATTGCTTGCATGTCACTAACGTGAACGAAGCGAGTAAGATCAACAACAAATTTCTTTTCATCTTATTGAATAATTATTCTCTGAGTTAACGAGCCCACATGAAACTGGAAAGCTCCCGGTTCGAAAATCGGTTTTGCATCTTTTCCAATGAATTTAAGTTCTTCTTTAGAAATGGAAAACTCAACGGTGCGTTTTTCTTTCGGCCCTAACTCAATCTTTTGAAATGCCTTTAATTTCTTTACTGCCGGGGTTACCGAAGCTACCTCATCTGTTGCAAAAAGTAAAACACTTTCTTTAACCGAACGTTCGCTCGGGTTCACAACATACACACGGACAAGAATTTCGCCGCCCACGGCTTCGCTCTCATAACTCACTTGCAGATTCTCGTATTGCACATTCGAATATGATAATCCGTATCCGAATTCCCATTGCGGTTGGAACGCTTTGTTGCCAAAGTCTTTGTCGAAAGTCTCAGTGTATTTATGATCGTAGGTTGAAGTTCCAACTTGATACTTTGGATAGGTGAACGGAAGCTTTCCGCTTGGATTCACATCACCGAAAAGAATGTTTGCCAATGCATCTCCACCGAAGTCGCCCGGCTGATAAGCCATCACAACAGCAGAACATCCGTCAACGATATCGCGAACAATGCGCGGTCTATTTTCAACCAACACCAACACAACGGGCTTGCCTGTCGACAGCATCATCTCAACGTATTCTTGCTGGATTTGAGACAATTCCAAATCATAGATATTCCCTGGTAATTCTGTGCTCGGTAATTCACCTACACAAACAACAATAACATCTGATGCTTTCGCTAATTCCCAAGCCTCAAGA
Organism: Bacteroidota bacterium; assembly: GCA_046050685.1. GTDB lineage: Bacteria > Bacteroidota > Bacteroidia > Flavobacteriales_D > Sanyastnellaceae > CAIZGX01. The sequence continues at coordinate 2,374 of JBJOPP010000237.1, read as the reverse complement.
CCTTTCGTCATTTTCTCTAACTCACATCCTTCTTTGAACACCACATTTTTATTCTTGCTTAACAACGCCTCGTAAATCGTATTCTTCGAAGCATCATCGAATTGCGCATCTGTTCCTTGCCATGTGCGCGTCCATGCTCCATTCAACAAGGTCATTGAATTCGCAGCCGGACCCGTCACAAAAATCTTTGCGTCTTTCTTCAATGGAAGAATGTTGTTCTTGTTTTCAAGAAGGGTTATACTCTCTTCTGCCGTTTGCAATGCTGCTGCTTTATGTTTCGCTGAAGCAAATTCAGGAAACGCTGCAATGCTTGGTGGCATTGCATTTTGGAACAACCCTAACTTCTCCTTCGTTTCTAAAATTCTTTTCACACTCACATTCAAACGCTCTTCAGAAATTCTTCCTTCCTTCACCAATTCAATTAAATACTTCGTGAAGTCGTAATCGTTAGGAACCATACACATATCAATTCCTGCCATTACAGCCAAATAGGTTGCTTCCTTCAAATCAACCGCTACACGATGATTCTTCACCAACTTAATAATATCTTCCCAATCGGTAACAGCAAGTCCTTTAAAGCCCATCTCTGCGCGCAGCAAATCGATTAATATTTTCGGATTTGCATGCACTGGAATTCCATTGATCTCGCCACTGTTTATCATCACAGTTAATGCACCCGCATCAATCGCCGCTTGAAAAGAAGGGCGATAAATCTCACGCAATTCAATGTCTGAAATAATTGCCGGTGTGCGATCAAAACCTGTGCGTGTTCCGCTGTAACCCAAGAAATGCTTCATGCAAGCGGCCACGTGAACGTTGTCTACAGAAGATCCGTTTCCACCTTGATATCCACGAACGAGCGCGCTACCAAAAACACTGCACACGTATGGATCTTCACCAAATGTTTCGAAAAACCGCGACCAATTCTTGTTTCTTCCTACATCCAATACTGGAGAGAAATTCCATGGAATACCCGCAGCGCGTGTTTCGTATGCCGTAATTCTTCCGCCTTCTTCGGTCAATGTAGGATTGAACGTTGCAGCCTGCGCCAACTGCTGTGGAAACAATGTTGAACCCGTTACATAATTTGCTCCGTGAATGGCATCTATTCCATAAAGAATCGGAACCTTCAATCGTGTTTCTGTCGTTGCTACTTTCTGAATGCCGCCAATGATTTCATGCCACTGCTCACGCGGATAAGCATGCCCACCGCAATTCAATATAGAACCTACATGATAATCAACCAATGCTTGATGAAGTTTCGTTGCATTCAAACGATGCGGTTCTGAAAGCTTGTAAACCTCCCCTTCACAAACAACATCAATGTTCAACTGCGTCATTTGTCCAACCTTTTCCTCAATGGACATTGAAGAAAGAAGCAGATCTACATTTGAAACTTTTTTTGGATTAAGAATATCTTTCTGCGAAGAACACGAAACATTCATTGCAACAAGTGCAAGCATTAAAACCGATTGAAAAATATTTTTTGAATTCATCATTATTCTAATGTGATGATTGGAATTTCCACTTTTAACTTACCCCACAAGGAAGGATTCAAATTGAAGTTTTCATTGTTCACTGAATTCCAACGTCTTTGGAAATCGCGTGTATCCTGACTTGTAGACTGGTCTATAGCAAAATCAATGTTGTAGGTTGAGTTATTTTTCCAAGGTGCAACGCCCAATTCGCTCCAAGGAATCACACATTCAAAAACATATTTATTTTGAAGAGGCTTCACTGAAATTTGAGCGTTAATTTTCTTCTCGCGCGACCAATCGTACACATCGAAATTTCCACCCATCTTAATGCCTATGTGTCTATCTCCTTCGTAAAACATCATGCGCTTGTCGCTAATTCCCGCTTCAGAAGAGAAGGCAATTTCGATCGCATCGCCATTCCAAATGTCTCTTCCATTTTGCATATTTCTACACGGAGAAACGTCTTCTATTTCTCCACCGATATACAATTCTTTTTCGTTCCAGTTTAGATATATCACTGAGCCATCAATATTCGCTTGCGCTACAAACTGTCCTCCTTCAATAAATCCATCGTTCACCCATCCATAAGATTTCGTTACAACCAAGGTATTCGAAGCTTTCGGAGTGAAAGGAATAATCTTGAATTCATCTACGAAAACAGTTCCATTCGATTCGAATTGAATAAGCAATTGCTTAATGGTACCTGCATCTAAATTCCATCCTTCAAACTGAAAATCTACCAACGGAATAGTAACGGTTCTCCAAGTGGTATCAACAATTCCACCTTCAACATAACCGCTTGTAACCCCAATCCAGGCTTGCGTTCCCGCGTAGTCTTCCAAAGACATAGCCCAAGGCAATCCTTTCATAGATCCCTCTTGCGTCTTTACTTTGAA
>JBJOPP010000236.1:0-3358 GCA_046050685.1 Bacteroidota bacterium | reverse complement strand
AAGATGATCTGTAGATTATTTTAACTCCATTTAAATTGTTGCTAATAAATGACATATCGCTTCCTTATCGAGTTTTTTTCACTAAAAGTCGAGTTCGCGGAAAAAGGTCCTAATCTGTCTTCGACGAATGCCTGCGACGAAAGGTTAAGAAAAGGTAAGAAAAGTTAAAAAATGGTAAGAGAGGGGAAGAAAAGAAAAGAAAATAAAAGAAAAGGAAAGATTAACAACGAAGTTCCAATTATGATCCCGATAGCTATCGGGAGGAATTACGCATTAGTCATTACGCAGTAGGCATTACGGAGTAGGAATTACGCAGTAGGAACAACGAAGTTCCAACAACGAAGTTCCTATAGCTCTCATTGGCATCAATTGGTGTTTGTCCTGCGGAATATTCTAAATTCAATCCCATAATGTTTTCGGAAGTTCTTTGAGAATTTCTTGAGTGCGATCGGCAATGGCTTTTTCAATTCGTTTATACGGAAGACTCTGATCTTCGAGTCGCATGTTCTGAGAAGTGCGCAATACAATTTCTGTCGCCATTTTTTTCGCCTTTTCTTCAACCAGATTCATGACGCTTCCACCTTTAGGCACAAACCCGTATACCAATTCCATGTCTAAGGCCTTCGCCACTTCGTTCAACGCAGTAATAGTTATTGCTCCTGTAGTCTCGCGCTTTTCCATACTTTGAATGCTCTGCTTACTCAGCCCCATTTTACGTCCGAGTTGCTCAAGCGACATACCCAAGGATTTTCGAATTGTTTTTATCCAACCAATTTCCGGGCGAGCCGATTTATTAGCCTTGCCATAAGGAGAAAGCTTGCGCTCTAACTGATCGAGATGTAATTTTTGATTCTTCATAAGTCAATGTATTTGGTGACTAATTATTTTCAAAAGTAATAATATGTTTTGACAAATGGGAGTTAAAAGTAAATAAATATATTGATAAAGATTGCGAGGAGATTTAGAAAGTATTATCTATATCTCAGGAAAAGTGTTGTTTTATACATTTATTCGTACTTAAAAGTGTGATTATTTACACTTTTCTTGACATAAGTGTTGTTTGGAGGCTTTAAGTGAATGCGATTTGAAAAAAAAATATACGTATTTATCCGTAAATATGCGAATGTCTTCGACGAAAGGTTAAGAGAAGTTAAGAAAGGGAAACCATCACTTCGTGATCAATCTTTCAGATCAATTGCTTTGCGATCAAATCTTCGATGAAAGGAATTACGAATCCCGAAAGCTATCGGGAGGAATAACGAAGTTCACGTATTGAGTTTTGACTTGCTGTTCGCTTTAAGAAATTCGATTTGCTTTTTGGCTTGATCCAAGGTAACAGGCAATTGATAGGATAGGTTCTCCATTCCTAATTTGGATCTTTCCTGAAAGGACATCACGGATTTGTTGTTTTGTTGCATGGTTACTCATACGAATTTACAAAACAATTCTCAAAGACAAGAAGGCGTGAAAACGGTTAGCCGAAGTAATTCTTAGACTAGGAAGTTAGATTCTTAAACTGCTTGTTTTTTGCTTTTGCTCGCTGGCTTTCCTGCTTTATTGCTTTTAACTTTTCGCTTGGCTTTATCGGCTTTAATGAAATCGCTGATAGCCTTTTCTTCGGAAGGAGTTAAAGTCCTTGAGTCTACGAAGAAGTCAACGTTTAAAGGTTCTTTGATGATTCCCATGTTGTTAAATTTAAAAATACTTATTCGTTAATTTCAAAGCTTCTTGTGTTGTAATAACCATCTTATGTCCCCCAACATGAACGGCACCCAAAGACTTTTCGTAATGTTCAATGAGTTTAGTTTTTGAAAGAAAAGACACATAACCTTCTCCGCCTCTTTGGAATGATAATTTGCATGCAAACGCAACCAAGTTTCCAGGTACACCTAAATATATTTTTTCTTGCCCTAAATTAAAGGGAGCACTTTCAATAAGATGCATGTATACATGATCGGTCTTTACTTCCAAACTAACAAGCCCTTGAATAATTGTTGGGTTATTAGTTATTGTCAATTTATAAACGTCACATACTGGGCTTTTGAATTCACTTGTCCAATTGAATAACCAGCCATTCTTTTTAGTGACAATCTTTAAATCTTGTTTCGTTAGTAAAGATACTTCAGTGGAAAAACTATCTCCAGACCAGGCGTTTTCGATGGAATTAGTAAGTTTGTCGATGCTGAAATCGAGACCTATTGTGCTTTGCTTTTTCACTTTTCTAAGATAATTTTTTTTGTTTGGATTTCAAAGTTATTTGGAAAAATAAAAGTATTGTAGTTCACTTGAAGTGAATGGACTGTCGAAATTCAAAAAAAAGAAATAGTAAATGGAAATGGTTTTCAACCTTAAGCTCAAGAATGTGGGCTAATGGTGGACTAAAATGAAACAAAAAATCCTGAAATCATTGCATGACAATTGTTCCAGGATTTGTTTTGTGGAGATAATCGGATTCGAACCGATGACCTCAAGCATGCCATGCAAGCTCTCTAGCCAACTGACCAATACCCCCACTTCGAGCAAATATATGCACGAATGCGCGAAGCACTGATGTCTGCGACGAATGTTCTATGAACGAATGCCTTCGGCGAATGTCTTCGACGATTACTGCACAACGAAGTTCCCACAACGCAGTTCTAACAACGTAGTTCCCACAACGCAGTTCTAACAACGTAGTTCCCACAACACAGTTCAAATACCTCTTTTAAGGTATAGCCCTTCCTAACCGATAAAGTAAATTTGTTGAGTGAAGAAATCGCTCGCCAATTACCGTCCTGGAGAATGCGCCCAAATAGTGGGTGTGGCTGAACATGCCATGGGAGCGAAGCTCATTGAAATGGGATTCTACCCCGGTAAGCACGTGAAAGTGCTGTTCAGAGCGCCTTTCAACGGTCCATTTGCAATTGATGCCGGTGGTGCCGTACTTTCGCTGCGCGAAGACGAGGCGTCTTTGATAGAGACCATTGATTGCTAACCCATGTGTACCAAAATTGCCCTAGTTGGCAGCCCCAATACAGCGAAAACTTCCCTGTTCAACCTGCTCACAGGTCTGAACCAACAAGTAGGTAACTTCCCCGGAGTAACCGTGGAAAAACACTGGGGGAAATTCAATCTGCCCGACGGTAGAGTGGCAGAGCTGCTCGATCTTCCCGGTGCATACAGCCTGAACGCGTACTCTGAAGAGGAAAAGATTGTTTCCGACATTCTTCACGATAGAAATCACGAAGACTTCCCCGAACTGGTAGTCGTTACCGTAGATGTCACCAACCTCGAACGCAACCTGGTAATCCTTACCCAAATCAGCGATCTGAACATCCCCGTCATCGGTGTGCTCACCATGAACGATATGCTCGCAGGA
>JBJOPP010000235.1:0-4615 GCA_046050685.1 Bacteroidota bacterium | reverse complement strand
TTACGGCTGCTGATTGGGACATTCCCTATGCTCCTGAAGTGAAAGAAGCCTTGCTTTCCTACATCGACTTTCAATCGTTTCCGTATGGAAATAATTCGGGAATGAATGGTTTTAAAGATGCAGTTGCGAATCATTTCAACCTTCGAAAAAACACTGTAATTCAACCGAATGAAGTGATAGCCACCAACAGCGCTGCTGCTGCCATAGATCACATTTATTCTTTCTTGTTGAAGGAAGGCGACGAAATTTTACTTGCCGATCCGGTAGATTTTTTATTGGCGGAATGTGCACGAAGAAAAAACGTTGTCATTAAACGTTATCAGCAAGGGTCAAGCGGAATTGACCTTGCTGAATTGGATCAACTCTTTTCAACAAAAACGAAAGCACTTGTCCTTTGCAATCCGCATAATCCACTCGGATATGTCCTGTCGAAAGAACAATTGAAAGAGCTTGCCGAATGGGCCGATAAAAAGGGCATTGCTATAATTTCCGACGAAGTGTGGAGCGATGTGGTTTATTCATCGAAAGCATTTACATCCATTCGAGCGGTGAGTTCCAATGCGTGGATTGTTTATGGTTTATCGAAAGGATTTGGACTTGCGGGGTTACGCATTGGAAGTATCATTGCGCCTTCCTCCGAACAAGCGGAATTACTGGCCGATCAACTCGGATTCAACCGAACCATTGAAGGCGTTTCTGTTCTTTCGCAAGTTGCCGCAACAGCGGCCATGAACAACGGGTGGACCTACACCCAAGAGGCGATTTCATTGTTTCGAAAAAACTTGGAATTTGCAGTGAATCACTTCAATCAAACTAATTTCTTGAACAGTGAATTGCCCGACGGAACATTCGTCCTATCTGTGAGACATCCGCAACATTGGGACACTGAAATACTCTGCGAACGTCTGGCGAAAGAAGCGCACGTTCATACTGTACCTGGATTGGAAAAATGGTTCGGACCTGGCGCAATTGGCTCGTTTCGCGTGAGCTTGGCAACCACCGAAGAAATAGCACAAGAAGGAATTCTTCGAATTACAAATTGGATCAACACTTACGGTTCTACCCTGTGAACTCCCGGAGCATAGCTCTTCGAGATTGTTTCATTCAAAAACTGCAAATCTTCTTTTCGTTCAACGAAGTCAAGCTTGTCGCTTGAAATCATGAGCACCGTTAATTCAGGGTGTTGTTGTATGAACGACAAATACTGCTGTTGAATATTGTCGAGATATTCGGCAGTGATGTTCTGCTCGTACGTTCTTCCTCGCTTCTTAATGTTCTGTAGGGCCTGTTCAGGCGAGAGATACAAGTAAACCAACAAGTCTGGTTGAGGCAATGTATTCTCCATTATTTCATACAAGCGCAAGAACAACTTGTACTCATCTTCCTCCAAATTATTCTTCGCAAAGACTTGACACTTCGGTAAAAAATAATCGGCAATTACATTGGGTTGAAATAAATCGGGCGATTGAAAAACACTTTTCAATTGAGCGAAACGTTCGGAAAGAAAACTCAACTCCAAAGGAAACGCATAACGTTTTGGCTCTTCATAGAACTTTGGAAGAAAGGCATTGTCTGCGAATTCTTCCAGCACCAATTGAGCATTGTGTTGTTGAGACAACAAATGCGCAAGCGTGGTTTTACCCGCGCCAATAATGCCTTCTATGACGGTGTAGTTGCTCAATCTTCTTTTTTGTTCAATTCTGCGAGCAATTGCGAAGCATTCATTTTCATTTCCGGATGAATCCAATCGGGCCAAGTTGAGGCGAGTGGCTTCAATATAAATTCACGCAAGTGCATGCGTTCGTGAGGCACCTGAATGTTTCCTTCACGTACAATTTCATCATTGAAAAAAATCACATCAACATCCATCTCGCGATCCAAGTAAACACCTTCCTTGCGTGTTCTTCCATAATATTCTTCCAACTCTACAATTTCAGCATGAAGCTTTTCCAAGGTGAGTGAAGTTTCAATTTCCACCAATTGATTTAAAAACGGTTCAGTTCCTTCGGGCATGCCCCAAGCTTCCGTTTCAATGACTTCAGACACCGTAACAATATCGCCCATATTGAACGAAATAAACATGCGAGCTTCTTCCAAGTTAGCCTCTCTATCTCCTTCGTTTCCGCCAATGCTCAGAAGAACGCGATTCATTTTTTCCATTGAGCGAAAATACAACCGCACTGCGTAACTTTGACCGAAGAATATCTTCTTAATTCAAATTATTGACTATGACTTTTTGGAAAACCGTTTGGGCCACTCTCGTTGGAAATTTCATTGCTTCCATCATTGGAACATTAATCACCATCGGAATAATCGCTGCTATTGTTGCGGCATTTTCTTCTAGCGAAGATGTCTCCATGGAAAATGAATCCATTCTGAAAATAAAGCTCGAAAATTCGTTTACCGAAAGAGGATTGGACACTCCATCATTCAATTTAGACGGAGCGGAAGACCGCATAGCTCTGCGCGATTTAGAGCGTGTATTGCGCTTCGCGAAAACAGACGAACGCATTGAAGGTGTTTACTTAAACATTGGTGCCATAGAAGCTGCCCCAGCTATGCTGCTTGAAATACACAATACCATTCTCGATTTCAAGTCATCTGGAAAATGGGTTGTAGCCTATAGCGAAAGCTATTCACAAGCCGGATATTTCCTTGCCAGCGCAGCGAACGAAGTGTATATGTATCCAACCGGAACATTCGATTGGCACGGATTGAATGCAGAAGTAATGTTCTATAAAAAATTATTGGATCAGTTGGAAATTGAAGCGCAAGTGATTCGCGGTCCGAACAACAAATTCAAAAGCGCCGTTGAACCCTTCATCTATGATCACATGTCTGATGAAAACCGCTTGCAAATGGCAACGTTCATCGATGATATCTGGAAGGTTATGTGCGAAAGAATTTCTGCGCAACGCGGTGTCTCTGTTGAGGAATTGAATGCTTCTGCCACTTCCCTTCGATTCATTAACAACAACACGCTGCTTCAATCGAAGTTGATAGACGGATTGCTTTATCCAGATGAGATCGCAGCGAAGATGTCGGCTCGCTTGAAAGACAGAGGCATGTTGGAAGATGATAAGAAGATGGATGAAGAAGTCATTTCTTACAATCGCTATTTGGACATTGTGAAGTTAGAAGATTTGGTTTCCGACGTTGCGCAAGTTGCCGTGGTGTATGCCATTGGAGGCATTGAAAGTGGAAAGGGCGACGATGAAACGATTGGAAGCGATCGTATAGCGAAAGCCTTGCGCGATGCGCGTTTGGATGAAGGAATCAAAGCGGTGGTGTTGCGTGTGAACTCACCCGGAGGAAGTGCGTTAGCGAGTGATGTGATATGGAGGGAAGCGGAATTGATTAAGCAAAGCGGAAAAGTGTTTGTGGTGAGTATGGGCGATTACGCGGCCTCTGGCGGATATTACATTGCTTGCGGAGCAGATCGCATCTTCGCACAACCGAATACGATTACCGGATCTATTGGTGTATTTGGAATTATTCCGAATCTACAGAACTTCTTAGATCACAAGTTGGGCATCACCTTCGACGCGTACAAGACGCATGAGCATGCGAACATGATGACGTTGACTTCTCCATTGGATACCGTTCAGAAACGTGCCATGCAAGTCATGGTGAGTAACATTTATAACGACTTCACCAGCAAGGTTGCGTTGGGACGAAACATCTCACAGAATTACGTCGACAGCATTGGTCAAGGCCGTGTTTGGAGTGGTGAAGATGCATTGACCATTGGACTTGTAGACGAGATGGGTGGCTTGCGTGAAGCTGTTGCCTATGCTGCAGCGAAGGCAGGTGTTAGCTCGAATTCAATTCTTGAATTACCTGAAATGCTTGATCCGTTGGAAGAGTTTTTCGATAACATTTCTGGCAAATCGGAAGACGCGATTCTATCGCGTTTACTCGGCAGCAGATTTAAGAACTATCAAGATATTCGTCAGTTGAGCAACGGCGGAAAGATTCAGACGCGTCTTCCATTTTACATTACGGTAGAATGAGTTTCGAGAAGAAAAGTATGGATGAACTTCAGCGTTTGAACGCTGAAGAATTTCAGCAAGCTGAAAAGTTTCCGATTGTCTTAATCCTAGATAATTTCCGTAGCGCGTTGAATGTCGGAAGTCTATTCCGCAGTGCCGATGCGTTTCGCATTGAGGCGATTTACTGTTGCGGAATTACTCCGATTCCTCCTCACCGCGAGATTTTGAAGACTGCGTTGGGTTCAACGGAATCGGTTAGCTGGAAGCATTTCAGCAACACTGCCGAGGCGGTTTTAGAGATACTGGGTTCACACGAAGTGTGGGCGTTGGAGCAGACGCATAACAGTGTTGCTCTTCACACCTTTCACTCGCAGAAGCCTATTGCTTTGGTTTTGGGCAATGAAGTGAATGGTGTAGATGAAGAAGTGCTCAAGCTCGTTACCGGCTCGCTTGAAATTGAACAACACGGCACCAAGCACAGCTTGAATGTGGCGGTCAGCGGGGGGATCGCGCTCTTCCACTTAACTCAACCACTTCGTGGATGACACAGCACGTTGTGATGACCACTTCGTGGATGACACGACACGTCGTGATGACACTCTTCGAGTGATTACTCCAAGGAA
>JBJOPP010000234.1:0-6025 GCA_046050685.1 Bacteroidota bacterium | reverse complement strand
TTGGATTTTCCAATGTTGAAGTTGAAGGAACAGATCCCGCAGGGAATGTCCATTCAAACGCTGTTGCATTTCCGGTTGATGTGTTGTTGAATTGAAAATTCATGCAATTCGTTCCGGAAGGATAATAATTGAAATTCGAAGCTAGCGGCGGAAATTCACATGTACCGTCGTCGTTCGTAGCACACGCATTGTAATTGGTGGCATTGGCATTCGTACATCCAGAAACATTTGTAGTAGTTATGTTGAAGTTGAATTCTCCCATGGTGCTGTTGTAACCGCCAACCTGCACGTAGTAGGTTTGCCCAATGGTTAAATAGTCATCTTCATTTGCGCCGGCAGTTCCATTTCCAACGGGACAACCGAATTTCACCATTGAAAAATTACCTGTGTTGTCATCGTCGTCGCAAGCGATAATTGATCCGTTGCAAGCGTTGTATACTGCTAATTGTGTGTCGTTCAGCGCCGTTCCGGTGCCCGTTGTTGCGCTTGTCTGTATGGTTACATTTCCACCTTGATAAACGAAATAGTACCAGATATCGCGAATTGTTCCGCCACATCCGGGTGTTGGTCCGGCCGCAACGTTGTTGTTGTTCGTAATGATTGCCCCACTGTTCGGAATGAATTCAACTGCTGTTGCGCAGGTTTCGTTCGGCATGAAAATGTTACACAACCCATCGTCTACTGTAGCACATGCATTGTAGTTTCCTGCAGATGGATCAGTGCAACCCGCAATGTCGGAAGTCGTTAATTGTATAGAAAAATTACCTTGTAAGTTATTGTATCCACCCGCTTGAATGTAATAGGTTGTTCCAACGGTTAAAGCTGGACATGTCATCACCAATTGTGATGCGTATCCCATTCCCGCAGCGTCATCGTTGCAAAGCAATTGCGTTCCACCGCAGCTGCTATACAAGGCTATGCGCGTATCGGATAGCGTCCCTAGAGTTGTCGTTATCGTAAACGTACCTCCCGTAAAAATAAACTTATACCAGACATCTTTAATGCCAGCACCAGCTCCAATTCCGCAAGTAGGGCTCGTTCCTTCTGTTACTGTATTCAAATTACTTGCTGCAACAGCAGGTGCATTGGGGATTAATTCAATGGCATTCGCACAAATGTCATTCGCTGGAACTTGTGAAAAGGCTTGAATAGAGGCAAGAAATGCCAATGCAAGTAAAATCTTTTTCATGAGAACGGTTAAGGTTTAGAAAAGGAAGTTACGAAAAAAAATGATGAGAAATTACTTTCTGAAAAAGCCGTTGTCTTCGAAATGCCACGGGTCTGTTTTTCGTCCGGGAGCAATATCGAAATGCCCGAGTATATACTTGAATTTATATTGCCCGTCTAATTGATCTATTAGCTTTCGCAACGAAGCGTATTGCGCGTCATTGGGACCAACGGTGTAGGTGCACATAATTTCAATACCTATAGAACACGAATTGACAGCAGTTGTTCCATCTGGAAGTTGACTTTTTCCTGCATGATAGGCTACGTTGTTTGGTTCTACCAATTCATAAACGTTACCGTCTCTTCCAATTAGGTAATGGGCAGCAACACCGTATTGCTTGAATTGTTGAAGAACACCATCTACCGAAAAAGTATCGGGCTGTTGCGTGCTGGGAAAAGATGCGTTAAAGGTCGAGTGAATAATTAAGGCTTTCACGTCGCGTTTAGACGCGATTGATTTGTAGCCGAAATCAACGTGCCTTTGACCAATAATCAAAGGCGTTAATTGCGCATTAACGGCAAACGTTAGAAATAAAAAAGCAAGTGTTGCGTAAAAACGCATTAGGCTTCTACTACGGTGAAAGTGTAGTATTCCATGATTTCGTTGCAAAGCAATTTCTTGCATGCTAGATCAACGATACTTTCAGCTCCTGCATGATCAGCTGCATCAACAAACAGGCTCATGTGTTTTCCAACACGAACATTTGCAATGGTTCCGATAGACAAACTGTTCAATGACGATGTCACTGCTTTTCCTTGTGGATCTAATAATGCTTCCAAAGGCATTACATTAATTTCAGCTTTAAACTTTTTCATGCTTTTTCTCGAATAGGTATTGAACGGCAGATAAAATGAGGTACAAAAGTAGGGCAATTGGAACAGTCCACAGGACTTTTTTCAAAATGAAATGTGCACCAATTGCCGAGAAGACAATACTTCCAATAAGAATGAACTTCATGGCATTTTCCTTCCAACTAAAACTCGAAAATTTAAAGGAGAGGAGCGGTAATGTAGACACCATAAGGCCTGCAAAAAGAAGAACGAGTGTGATGAGCACTTCATTGCTCAATGGTTCAGTTTCGGTTAACGATAAAACGCTTAACCAAAACAAGCCATTCGCAGGAACAGGAAGCCCTTTGAATCCCGTCGATTTCGAAGTGTCTAGATTGAATCGGGCCAAGCGGTATGCAGCAGCCACGGCCAAAAGAAATGCAAGCGCTGCCCATATTTTAATTTCTGGTTGAAGAATACGATACAGCCAAAATGCGGGAACCACACCGAAACTAACCACGTCAGCCAAAGAGTCCAATTGTTTCCCCATTTCGGAAGCCGCACCAATGGCGCGCGCCACCAAACCGTCTAGTAAATCGGCGAAAGCTGCGAGCAAGACGAAGATGAATGCATCTTGAATATCGTGCGCCAACAATGCTGCACAACCCATAACCAAATTGAGCATGGTGAGCGTGTTGGGGATGATCGTTTTTCCAAACATGCGGCAAAGATAGGGGCTAGAATTCGAATTGAAGTTTAGCACGCAACCCGAATCTCACAATATTCGCATGATCGAGGTAAGAGAGGCGCCACAAGGCGTCTACGCGTAGAATCTTGAAGATATTCTCTACACCAATAGCGGCTTCAGCGTATGGTTGTTTCAATCGATAGATATCAGCAATTCCATCTGCATTGAAATCACGACTCAATAATTCGTCGTTCTTCAAATCATAACTTCCAACCAACACCTTCGCACTAGCTACTTCGCGCCATTTGAGTTTTCGAAGTAAAGGAACTTTGTTAAAGAACAATCCTTCCGCATGATAAGATCCCCAAACACTCGCCCAACGGTCGCTCACGAATTCGAAATAATTCATGGTGTTGTAGCTGGCTTCGTCGTAAAAGAATGTTTCATTTCCTTGATGCATTTGAAGCATAGGGTAGGGAAGGTTTCCGAAAATTCTTCCGGCTTGAACGGTTAAATTTAAATATCCGAATGGACCAAAACGCAACTTGTCATACACCTGCATTTGCAGACGTTGATATTTGTATTCGGCATTCAGAACACCTGGAAGCGCAAGGCTGTAAATCATTTCGAACTCGGGGTAATTCGTTCCAAGGCTTATTCGTTCGAATTCACCGTAAACAAATTTTTCTTTGAAAGCGAAGCGAGTGTAAAGGGAAATTTCGGTGGAGACCAAAGCGTTTTCTTGCTCGTAGCTGTTGGAAAGCGGAAGGAATCGCGTGTATGAATATTTCGTTCCAGCAGGTTTTAAAATGCGGTGTGTGAAGATGAGTTTGTTCGAAAGACCATAGAACCATTCCTTCTCGATGTACGATGTTAGGTCGGTCACATCTGTTAGTTTATTCGCCGGATTTCGGCGGAAGAGAGAAGAGAGAATATTGTCTTGTCTGAAAGCACCTGCACCCAAACCAAGTTGTTCCATGTCTCTTTTTCCGTGCGCTGAAATAGCAAGTCGTGGACTCTTATTGATGATGTATAAACCACCTGCTCCGTATTTGAATCGATCGTCGCGGAAGCCATAGGCGAGGTATCCGTCGAGCATTAATTTCGTGCTAAATGCATTGCTGGTTCTTCCGCCAAAACGCAGACGATTTCCTTCAATCGGATTGAAGCTGTAGAAGGTGTAATACGGTCCGTACTCGAAGTTTCCTTTCACTTTATATCCAGAAACGAATAGCGTGATAATGTCAGTAACAGTCTTGAATTGCGGCAGCGTCTTCAAGGTATCTGCCATGCTGAAGATGCGCTGTTCTTTCGCCGTTAGGGCAGTGTGACGCATACTTTGCCAATAGGCATCGTCGTGATTGGAAGAATTCGGGTCGACCATAATGTCGGAATACCCCTGGTAGAACTCGTCCTCTCTTGGTTTGTTTATGACGAATTTTTTGTAGCTGCTGTTCTTCCTTCCGTATACCCCTAATTTTTTTTCGCTCAAGTTGAATTCAACCAAAAGTTGATCTTTCACCAGCATCCAGACTTCGTGTTCCACTTCATTGTATTCTTGATGAACGCTGAATTGTTTGATCCAGTTAATGTTCGCACCTTCTGAAATGGCCGCATCTACCTGCTTTACAGCGTAGGTGGTGTCGTGAATCCACATTTCACCATGAAACAATAACTCTTGTTTTCTGCGTGGAAAGAATTCCAATTTGTAACACCACTTGCCTTCAATGAATGCGCTGTCTACAAGACCGTAATCATAAAATCCAAGCGCGTAGGTTGAAACAGGTGAAGTGAAACTTTTCGAGAAGATGACAATTTCGTTGTCGTAGATATTTACGTTCTGATACATGTCGCCCAGAAACTGATTCACACTTTGATTTTCTACTCCGGTTACGCGCGTTCCTTTTACAATTTCTTTCGAAATTTTCGGGTTGCGGCGGTAATAAAAATCGGAAAGCGATTCGGTCATGAAGACGGGTAGGTATGGCTTTTCTTGTGTGGTGTCTATTCCTTCGAAAATAAACTCGAAGGGCTTCATAAGTTTCTTGTCGGCAATGGCCTCGTTAATATTATTCAAATCGAATTCTACTTTGTTGTAGGCTTCGTACTCGTATGCATCTAGTTTTTCGCGGTTGTTTATTTTCTTATTGGCAATCACTTTTTTCATGAGTGCAATGGCCGGATTGGGTTCGTCTTTCGGACGAATGACAACAACACCTGTGGTGTTTTCATCGACAAGGGCGAAATTGATTTCTTTGGTGGTTCCCTGTTTAACGTAAAACGACTGTTGGGCATAGCCCATTCCTTTGCAGCGGAGGGTATCGCTTGAGTAATATGTCTCGAGACGGTACTTGCCGTTCTCGTCAGAAGTAGTTCCCGATTTGGTTCCTACGAAATAGACAGGGGCAAAAGGGACTGTTTGTTTGGAAACAGCATCGACTACAGTTCCGAACACGACAGTTTTCTGCGCAGAGAGCACAAGCGAGAAACAAATCGATAAGAAAAGTAAAAGTCCTTTTTTCATTCCTTACGAAGAAACGAAAAAGTTTTTAATGCGTCAAGAGGTCTAACAAACGTTACCCATTACTTATTGTTGAAAGCTTGCAAGCCTTCTTCCAACCAAGCGCGGAATTCAGAGGTTTCAACGATTCCACTTTTAATCGGATTCATTAATTCCTCTCTTCCTTCTGTCATTGGGTCTATGATCGCATACATCGGTTGAGAATTGTTGTTGAAGGTCTCAATCTCAAAGGCAGACCAAAGGTCTCCATAAGTTTCAATTTCCTTTTCAATGCCTGCCCACTTCGTAACAACCGTCTCTTTTAATTCTGCTGGAAGCTCTTGTTTGTCGTCGACATACAGACTTACAACTATGAATTCATTTTGCAATAAATCAAGAACTTCAGGCCAAACGTGTTCTTCCATCTTACGACAGTTCACACATGCATATCCGGTGAAATCGACGAACAAAGGTTTTCCTTCTCTGCGCGCACGTTCAAGTGCAACATTGTAATCGTGTTCGCATAACAATCCGTGAGGACAATCGCTTGGATAAGCGTATGAATATCCAGTTGGAGGCGCAAGACCACTCATTAACGAAAGCGCATTGTATGAAGTTCCTTTTTCATTCAACATTAATCCGCTTGCTAGGTATACCACCCACATTCCAACAAACGTGGTAAATACAATTCGGAATTTCGAGAACTTTTGAATAGGGCTGTCGTGCGAAAATTTGATTGCACCAATAAGGTAGAGATACATTCCGAAGAAGATAACCACCCACAATCCCATGAATACTTCATATTTCAACAAGTTCCAATGCACAACCAAATCTGCTTG
>JBJOPP010000233.1:0-4417 GCA_046050685.1 Bacteroidota bacterium | reverse complement strand
AAAGGCACAGCGTTTTAATGGTGAAGAAACCGCTGATCATGTTTTTCGTGTAGCAGCTAGCCTCGATTCATTAATAATCGGTGAACGTGAGATTATCACGCAGCTGCGCAACGCCTATGAGCAATGTGAAAAAATGAATCTGACAGGTGATGCGCTAAGATTATTAAATCAGCATGCCATTCGTATTGCGAAGGATGTCTACACGCACACCAACCTTTCGAAGAAACCCGTTTCTATTGTTTCTATCGCTTGGAAATTGTTTCAAGAAAAACATCCCGATTTAAATACTAAAATAGTTTTAGTCGGTGCTGGACAGATCATCACAAACTTCGCGAAATTCCTTGCTGAAAACGGCTATACGAAAGTGAGTGTTTACAATAGAACAATTGAGAATGCAGGTGCAATTGCGAAGTCTTTCAATACGGAAGCAAAGCACATTTCTGAATTGAAAAACGACGCTTCGGACTTCGATGCGCTTGTTGTCTGCACAGGTTCTACGGAAGTTGTAGTGACGAATGAAATGTTTAGAGACATGGGTGCTTCGAAAAAGCCCAGAACCGTGATTGACTTGGCTCTTCCTGCTAATGTTGATACCGATATTTCGAAGTTGGAGGATGTAACATTCATCGACATGCTTGCTGTTCAGCGTGAAGTTCAAAAGAATATATCATACAGGGAAGAAGCTCTAAGCGATTGTATTGCGATTATTGAAAAAGGCAAAAGCGAATTTAAAAAGCTCTTTCAAGAGCGCTCTATTGAGCGGGCTATGAGCGAGATTCCTCACACAATAAAAGAAATTCGTCAGACAGCTGTAGACAGCGTATTCTCAAAAGAGTTAGCGCAACTTTCAGAACACGATCGCGAACTGGTAGATAAGATTATTAGTTACATGGAAAAGAAATATATATCAGTTCCCATGAAGCTAGCGAAATCAGTACTTTTGGACGAAGTACAAAAACATTAAATCCCTTGAACAGAACGATAGTCATTGGAACGCGAGGTAGCGATCTGGCGCTTTGGCAAGCGAATTACACCAAAGATGCCCTTGAGAATCTTGGTTTCAAAGTAGAATTAAAAATCATAAAAACACGCGGAGATCAAATTCAACATTTGAGCTTCGATAAGATGGAAGGAAAGGGTTTCTTCACCAAAGAAATTGAAGACGCCTTGCTTTCGAAGAGTGTAGATTTAGCCGTTCATTCACATAAAGATTTAGAAACGACACCTCCTGGAGGGCTTGTAATTGCTAGTGTTCCGATTCGCGCGAATGTTGAAGATATTCTGTTAATTAACAAAGATGCCGTAGCAACCGAACGAACATTCGGTTTGAAGGAAAATGCTGTAGTTGGAACTTCTTCAGTAAGAAGAAAAGTTCAACTCGCGTTTCACTGTCCGAATACCGAAGTGAAAGATTTGCGCGGAAACGTTCCAACGCGAATTCAAAAATTGCGTGAAAAACAATACGATGCGATACTTCTTGCTCGCGCAGGAGTTGAACGTTTAGAAATTGATCTTTCTGATTTTCATGTTGAAATTTTACCGGCACAACAATTCGTGCCGGCGCCTGCACAAGGTGCATTGGCGTTGCAATGCAGAGAAGGTGACCAAGAAATTCTAGCCATTCTTAATCACTTGAATCACGAACAAACCGTTGAATGTGTTTTCATTGAGAGAGAGATTCTTCGTCAGATGAATGGCGGATGTCAATTGCCGTTAGGTGCTCACGCTGTGAAGGAAGGAAATACATTTGTGTGTCATCTGGCGTTTGCAAAAACAGTGAATGATCAAGTGTCTTATTTCAGCATGCGCAATGAAGAGCCGCAGCAGATAATAGATCATTTGTTGGGATTAATTCAATCTGCATGATAGATGTTTTTATAAGTCGAAGTGAATCGGATGCGCAAGACATTGTGACGTCTTTGAAGAACTCGAATTATACTTCAAATTGTCAATCTTTGATCAAAGTTGAATTTCTTCCTTTCAACATAAAAAAAGAATTCGATTGGGTGTTTTTTTCTTCCTCGAATGGTGCTCGTTCATACTTTCAGCAAGCAGAAAATGTGAATGCGAAATACGCAGCCATTGGACCAGCTACGGCTTCAGCCGTGCCTTTTGAATGTGACTTTGTGGGTGAGGGCACAAACACCGAAGAAATAGCGCGAATGTTCTTCCATTTAGTGGGAAAGGAGCGAGTGCTCTTTCCTTCCGCGTTAGACAGTTTGAACTCAACAGCGAATCTTTTCGATTCAGAACAGATAGAAATAATTTCCACCTACAAAAAAGAACGCGTGGCTCTTGAACTGCCTCAAGCTCAATTGTACTTGTTTTCCTCTCCTTCAAATGTCTATGCAGCGCAAGAGAAGAATGATTTAGTTGGAATGAAATGCGTCGCCTATGGAACCGCTACTACGAATGCGTTGAAGGCTGCTGGTGTTCGAAATATTCATAAAGTTTCTTCTTGGAATCAGGAAGAGATAGCCAACGACTTGAAGTCGTTGTTGTCTTAAAGTGAGAGCGAAACGCCTCCGAAGTATAGCGCGATAATTGCAGCACCTAGAACAATTCGGTAATAACCGAATGGCTTCAATCCGTATTTAGTCAATAGCGCCACAAAGGTTTTAATCGCAATAAGTCCAACGATAAACGCAACGGCATTTCCGATTGCAAGTAGTTTAATGTTTTCTGAATTGAAGAAATTTGGAACTTCTTCGTAGGCGTCTTTCAACTTAAATACGGTGGCTCCTAACATGGTTGGTACAGCCAAGAAAAATGAAAATTCCGCCGCTGCTTTTTTGTTCAGGCCTTGTGTTAATCCGCCAATCACTGTCGCTGCAGAGCGCGAAACTCCTGGGATCATAGCAATGCATTGAAACAATCCAATCACGAAAGCGCTCTTGTAACTTGGTTCACGCAAAGATCGCTCGCGAATCAGTTTTTCAATAAACAAGAAAATAATTCCGCCAAATAATAATGCAATTCCAACATTGAGAACGTTCTCTAAAAGCGCATCAATTTTATCTGAAAAGAGAAATCCGAAAAAGGCAGCGGGAATAAAGGCTACTAACAATTTGAAATAGAATTCAAACGATTGGAAGAATCGTTTCCAGTATAAAACAACCACACTCATAATGGCTCCAAGTTGAATGCAAACGATAAAAGCTTTGGTGAAATCCGAGGACGGTACATTCATGATTTTCTGAACGATCATCATGTGTCCGGTGCTCGAAATAGGAAGGAATTCTGTTAATCCTTCAACAATGGCGAGTATTATGGTTTGAAGAATGCTCAATGTTTCTCGATCTCTGAAGATTGGTTTTTCTTCGAGCGAAACATAATTCCAACTCCAATGGTGATATAACCCAAAAGCACAACAATGGGTGCTACAGTAATGCGACGAGCGCTAAAAAGTTCTTCGGCGTTGAACGTGTTCGGGTCAGCAGAACCACCACCACTCATGAGAATATATCCTAAAAGCACAACAACCAAACCACCAAGAATGATGTAGGCATTGATTTTCGTAAATGGAAACGATAATTTGTTCATAGCAAAATTTGTGAAACGAAAGTAATTCATTCAGTGGGCTTATCAAAACAAATTCAGTATTGAGTAACTTTGAACTCATGAAAAACCTTCTTCTTTGGCTTGCGCTTTCTGCCTTTTTCACTTCCTGCAATTACTATTCAGTATATGTAAGGAAGCAAGCGGAGAATTTTGAAAAAGCGGGGATGAAGCGATTTGAAAAGGTGGAGGATCGTTACGGTACGGAGCTGGAAGATATATACATCGACTACAAAACCGTTTATATGACCAACTCTGAGCATTTCGATTCAAAAAAGAAAACGCTTCTTCTCATTCACGGTTATCAAGGAGGGGCCATTGCGCAATGGAGTCCAAACGTAGAAGAACTTTCAAAACATTTTAATATCATAGCCCCTGATTTGAATTGCCATGGATCAACCTATTTCAGATCTGATTTCAGCATTGAAATGCAAGTGGATTTGGTGAATGAAATGCTGTTCGTTAACAAAGAAGATTGGGCGAATGAAAATCTAATTGTTATTGGAAGTTCCTATGGAGGACTTGTTGGGGCGCGCTTCGCAGAGAAGTATCCTGAAAAAGTAAGTGCTTATGTGAGCTTGGATGGATTAACAGGATGTTTTAATAAGGCATTTACAGATAGTATTGCTATGTCGGTAGGGGCGAAAGATGCCGTGGCGCTTCTAAATCCGACTACAGGAAAAGAATTGAAGAAATTGGCTTCTTTGGAGAAGCCTGTGCGCATTCCAAGTTTTATTTTGAATCAAGTGGCAGAGCAACATTTTAAAGTTAGGCGGTTAAGCAAAATCGCTTTATTGGACTACTTGAATAGTCATGAATCGGAATTGAACAATCATACCTTTCAATGGTCATGTCCTGT
>JBJOPP010000232.1:0-3618 GCA_046050685.1 Bacteroidota bacterium | reverse complement strand
AGCAACGCCCTTCCATGAGAACGTGTTCTTCTTGAAATAATATACAAAGCAGATTGCAGGAATAGCCAACAAGTTCAATAAGTGAACTCCGATAGACAATCCCATGAGGTAAGCGATTAAGATAATCCAACGCAAGTTGCTTGGCTCATCGGCTTCACTTTCCCATTTCAAAATAGCCCAGAAAACAACGGCCGTGAACAACGAAGACATGGCATAAACCTCACCTTCTACAGCACTGAACCAAAACGTATCGCTGAATGTGTATGCGAATGCTCCGATTAAACCAGCTGCGAAAATGATTAAGTT
Source organism: Bacteroidota bacterium (assembly GCA_046050685.1). GTDB lineage: Bacteria > Bacteroidota > Bacteroidia > Flavobacteriales_D > Sanyastnellaceae > CAIZGX01. The sequence goes on along the minus strand of JBJOPP010000232.1, from coordinate 3,312 downwards.
CTTGTTGTCGCTGCTGTCGCCGTCTTTGTCAACCATCTTCTTCGCAAGGTGCGTGATGGTCCAGAAGAGGAACATGATAGTTGCTCCGGAAGAAACTGCCGACAAGGAGTTGATTGCATAAGGAACGTTTTCCACTCCTACGAATGCAGAGAACAAACGTGCAATAAGCATGAACAAAGGCGCCCCAGGAGGGTGACCCACTTCCAATTTGTATGCTGAAGCGATAAACTCTCCACAATCCCAGAAAGGCATTGTTGGTTCAAGGGTCATCATGTAAACTGCGGTAGCAGCCATAAACATGAACCAACCTAAAATAATGTTTGCACGTTGAAACGAAATCATAGTCTTAATTTGAAGTGAGGCGAAGATACATTTTTTTTACACGCGTTCTTGACACAATTCCACTAAAACAGAATTGCTACTTTTCGGGTGAAGAAAGGCGATTAGCTTATTGTCTGCGCCTTCTTTCGGCGCTTCGTGAATCATGGTGAATCCTTCCGATTTCAAACGTTCAATTTCTGCATAAATGTCTTGAACTTCGAAGGCTATGTGATGCATTCCCTCTTTGTTTTTTTCAAGAAATTTAGCAATGGCGCTGTCTGGAGAAGTGGCTTGAAGCAATTCGATTTTAGATTCTCCCACCTGAAAGAATGAAGTGATAACGTTTTCCGATTCAACGCGTTCCTCTTTGTAGGGTTTAACGCCAAGCAAGGCAGAAAAAATTTCGTTCGAAGCAGCGATGTCATTCACCGCTATTCCAATGTGTTCAATTTTCATAAAACAATTAATTATACAAATGAAGGTAGCCCGTTACCGAATTGTAGTCGGCATTGTACTGAAGAAGATTGTATTGCGCGGGACCATTGATTAAACTTCCGTCTGACAAAAGCCACTTACTTCCCGAGCATGTATCTGAGATAGTCACGTTATCCGAGTTCACTTGAACATAGCACGGATTATCGGGATTGTGCGTGCTTCTTGCATCGAAGACTGAAAACACATCAAGGTCGTTTCGATAAATGATTAGATCTACCGTATTTCCATCGTAATACACCCATCCGGTTGGAACCGTAAGATCAAAAAATGCGGGTTCAAAAATATTGACATTGATAGAGAATGAAACCTCGTTCAACATTTGACTTCTGTCGGTGCATGAATGCATGGGAACGAAGAGCAGACCAAGTAAGAATAAACCTGGTATTATGGTTTTCAATTTATCCATTGAGAATATTTTTTTTCGATTCAGTTGGAACAAATTCCTTCATGTAGAACGGTTCAATTTGCGCCATGTGTTCTTCAAAATTAGTGGAAGAAACGGGGAGTAAACCAACAAAATGCTTAGCGCTTGGCGCAATGTTTTCAAGTTGATCTTCCTTCCACATGACATCCTTTACTTTAAACGCAGCATCGCCTACAAAGATTGCCTTTTCAATCCCGAGATTAGCTCGCCATTCCTCATTTAGCGTAGCGAACGACCATTCGCCTTGGGCGAACACGTATGCGTCATTTCTTCGCGCATCTATGAGCGCAACTGGAATTTGATTCGAATTATTTCCAATTGAATTCACCAAAAGTTCTCCTGTGGTGATTGGAACAACGCCAATGTTCAATGCGTATCCTAGACCTTTCGCGGCAGTCACTCCAATGCGCAAACCGGTATAGGAACCAGGGCCAATTCCAAAGGCTATTCCACTTAAATCGGAAGGAGTCAAATTATTACGATCTAACAAATCTTTCATCATTTGATGAAGCGCTTCCGCATGAACGAATTCGTTTTCTTCGCGCTCGAAAAGATCAATTAGCACATTGTCTTTTATAAGTGCGACACTGCAATTCCGCGTAGCGGTTTCCAAACACAAATACATTATTTCTTCTCCTCTAGCTTAATCGCATCTCCGTTAGAAAGGTCCTTAGACAAGAGTTCATAAGGGCCTGTAACGATTTCCTCGCCTTCATTCAAACCGTTTGTAATTTGAATGAATGTTCCGTCTTGAATGCCTGTTTGAACTTGCTTCATTTCGACTGTGTTATCGGCCTTCTTCACAAAAACAACGGTTAATGAAATATTATTTTGAAGTGAATCTGCGCGAGTCGTCACTGAAGCTGTAGGCACCGCAAGCGCATGACTGGCTTCGTCTGTGTGAATCTTCACGGTAGCACTCATGCCTGGTTTAAATGGCGAATTGTTTTCTGAATTTCCGTTTACACCTGCGTATGATTCTTTCACGATTCTCACCTTCACCGAGAAGTTGGTTACCTGGTCGGTGCTAGCCGTTAGACCTTGACCGGCATTCATTGCAGAATAGCCCACCTCGGTTACAACTCCCTTGAATACTTGTTCGTTGAACGCGTCGATTTCCACATCGGCTGTATCGCCAACCTGTACATGAACAATGTCTGTCTCGTTCACTTCCAAATCGATTTCCATTTCATTCAACACAGAAACTTTCATGATCACATCACCGCTCATCATGTTGTTTCCGAGAACAGTTTCTCCGAGTTCTTTCGCCAAAGCAGTAACGGTTCCTGATATTGGTGCAACGATGGTTGTTCTTCTCAGATTTTCTTGTGCCTCGCTCTTTCCAGCGTCAGCACTTGCTATTGCGAAATTCGCGCTGTGAACGCTCTCTTCAGCGGCTTCTACTTCAGCTACTGCTGTTTCTAAAGCGCTGCTTGCGTTATCGAATTCAGCCTGAGAGATTGCTTTTTGATCGATTAATTTGGAAAGACGACCGAGGGTAGTTTCTTGTAGACGCTTCTGTGCTTTCGCTTGTGTTAAGCGAGCTTTCGCGCTAGACAAATTGCTCTTTGCAGTATTCAAAGCTGCTTCCGCGCGGCTGAGTGCAGACACATAAAGATCGGGATTTATGCGAACAAGTAATTGACCCTTTTGAACGAAGTCACCTTCTTTCACAGGCAATTCAACAATTTGTCCGGAAACTTCCGATTGAATTTTTACTTCTACAGAAGGTTGAACTTTTCCGCTTGCGGCAACCACTTCACTTAAGTTTCTGTATTCCGCTTTTCCGATTGTAACAATTTGCGCATCGCCTGAACCGAAAATCATCGGCAAAACAATAACCGCAAGAATTACCACGATTACCGAAATCCAGATCCATCTTTTTTTGTTTTTCATGGTTGAGACATTAATGGGACTCCCATGTAGAAGTCAATTATTTTTCGTTTAAAAATCCAGTCGTATTTGCTTCGCACAAAATTCGATTCTGCTTGTGCTAGTCTATTTCGAGCATCGAGATATTCAGACATTCCCACAACACCTTGATTGAATCGAAGCTCGTTCCAATCGAAAGC
>JBJOPP010000231.1:0-3001 GCA_046050685.1 Bacteroidota bacterium | reverse complement strand
ACATTGTAGTTTTCAAGCAGGGCTAGAATATTCTCTAACTCTTTGTGGTCACCGCTTTCAATGGAAAGAATTACTTCTTCGATCTGATGCTCTTCGATTATGGAAGGAAGACTTGGGTATTTTCCGAATAACGGAAGGCTTGCCGAAAGCTGTTCATCGGCACCGTTTATCTTTAGGTATCCCTTAAACAAGAAACCTGGAGATTTTTTCAATGCATTAATCTCATCGACAAGCTGCACGGCGCGGGCATTTCCGCCAACGATAATCGTAGGAAATCCCCACTGTCTTGTTTGAATTTTTTTTACGGTGCGTGAGGTAATGAGAACTCTAAGAATGAGTGTCGATCCCAAATGTGCAAGCAATAGAAATCCAAAAGTGGTGTAGTAATAGTTGTAATTGGGAAGCTCATCGTCCAATAAAAAAAGAAAGAAGATGATGATATTTCCAATGAATGAAGTCGCTAAGATTTGACCGATTTCGCGAAGGCGATGTCTTCTTAAGACATCAGAATACATTCCCCACATGGCATAAAAACAAATCCAAGCCAAAGGAATAAAAATCAATGCCGCGAAGAAATTGTTGTCGGTATGAAATCCTAAGTCGTAGCCGTATTTTATAGACTCAAATTTTTTGCGCAATGAATACAAACTAGCCCAAGCCGCCCCTGCGGCGATCCAGTCTGCTGCAACATATGAAAATATGATTCTTTTATTCTTCAATACTTTTTCACCTTTCGCTTACCAAGTCACCCATTTCAAATTGTCGAGAAAAATATTTACGGGAACACTTGAATTGGTTGGAACCGATTCAATATACCATTCATGAAATTGTGCATTCGGATTTTGCAAGAGCAAATAACCAAAGTCAATGTATATTTTCTTCCACACAGGAGAAAGGCCATCGCCACTTGACGTTGGATTAATAATCAGCGCCATGTTCTTGGCGGTTATTCCTCCAGTGGTCGTAATAAATCCAACAGAAAAAGTATTGTTGCTGCTGTAATTCATTTCAAGAAAAACGTTGTCGCCGCTCGTATATGTTAAATTATAGTCGTCTTTGAAATAGAGCAAACTCGCGCCCGCATCTAAATGTCCCAATCCACTGCGTGCTCCTTCGAACACCTGTAAAGTATTATTTGTGGTCGAAAAGGTTCCATTGTTTGCTCCTGTCTGTGAAAGGAAATTCCCACTTTCAAATCCTTTTTCATTAATGACAACTTGATTGTAATAAGAGAAGTCTGGAATAATGGTGTCAATTTGAAATGCTGAAATCGAGAGGGTGGTATCAAAAGGCGCATAGAAAGGGTAGCGTATGCGTGAATTGGAAATACCATTGCTTTTTATTCCTGCGAAAATTCTGATATCCGTTGAGCCTTGGTCTAAAATTGGAATTTTGGCAGGTAAATCGAAAACACCAAGACTTTGGTCGTTGGAATAGACCCAAACTTCAGTGATGGCCTCGCTTGAAGTTCCTTGACTGGCGTTTGCTTGAAAAGTGAACGAAGGAATGTAGAGATAGGCCGGTTCTTTTTCCTTCGGATTAATCAAGTCGCAACCTTGCAACAGGAGTAGAATAAATGAAAAAGAAATTACGGTTGGTTTCACTAATAATGTTTTGGGGTGCGAATATACATTCGCATCAAAAGGTTACCGAGAGAAACGCAAGAAAAATGAGATTATTGCAAATGAAAAAAATCGGAGTTTATTTCAGTCTTCTGAAGTAAAGACGTTCAGTCGTATTTTTTCAGCAATCATTTCCGCAACAGCCAACGCTTTGTGTCCATCTTCCAACGATACGGTTGGTGCTGATTGACGAAGAACAGCTTCACCAAAGCTTGTAAGTTCTTGCTTAAGCGCATTGTTATCGAATGTAGAGAGGTTCTTTTTCGTTATTTCATTTTCTTCATTTTCACGAAGAAGCTCATAACTGTGAGCAGACTTATTCAAGAAGTCTGAAACATAACAAGCATCTTTTTGATAGAACCTCATCTTCCGCATGGCATCAGTGGCAACGCGGCTGGCAGTTAAATTCGCCACACAGCCATTGTCTAATTCAATGCGAGCATTGGCAATGTCAATATGCGGAGTGATCACCGACGCGCCGTTTGCAGAAACTCGTCGAACATTTGCCTTGGTTACGGCAAGAACAAGATCGATGTCGTGTATCATAACATCGAGAATTACTGAAACGTCGCTATTTCTTGTTTTGAACTGACTGAGTCTATGGGCCTCAATGTATTTCGTTTGAGCGAGCAACGGAGACACAGCCAGAAATGCGGGGTTGAATCGTTCGATGTGACCAACTTGCGCAATGACTTGCGCTTCCTTCGCAAGTTTAATCAGCCTATTGCTTTCGTCCAATGTAGAAGTGATAGGCTTCTCAATGAAAACGTGTTTTAAGTTTCGAATTGCATTCGACGCACAATGAAAATGAGAAGAGGTGCTAGAGACAACATCTACAACATCTACCTCATCCAAAAGCGCGTCAATGCTATGGCATGGCTCAATGCCAAAGCGGGCAGAGGCCTCTTTAGCTGCTTTAATATCTGGGTCAAAAAAATGTATAGACTTGAACAATTCCGGCAATTCCGATAGAACTTGCATGTGGATTTTCCCTAAATAGCCTGTACCTAAAACTCCTATTTTCAACATAAATGATTCTCTTCTTATGCAAATGTGATTGAAATTAATGTCTACATCACTTCGTTGATTTTTACTTTTCAACACTGAAAAGCGGATGAAATAGTCCCTTAACTTGGCCGTATGATTGAGGATAATTACAGACACAAGGGCCTGAGAAGGAAATTAGTAGACGAATTGCGTGAGAAGGGAATTTCAGATGCCCGCGTGCTCGATGCTATAAATAAGGTCCCACGACATGCATTTTTAACCAGCGCTTTTGTAGAAGTGGCCTACGAAAACAGGGCATTTCCAATTGGAGCAGAACAGACCATTTCGGCCCCATATACCGTTGCTTTTCAAAGTCAATTGTTAGATGTGGA
>JBJOPP010000230.1:0-8548 GCA_046050685.1 Bacteroidota bacterium | reverse complement strand
CTTAGCTTCTTCAAGATTCGTGTTACACACTGTTATGTGTCCCATTTTACGGAAAGGCTTTGTTTCTTCTTTTCCATATAAATGAATGTATGCTCCTTCGGTGTGAAGCACTTCTTCAATGTTTTCGTAGAGCGCTTTTCCTTCGAAACCTTTTTCACCCAAGAGGTTAATCATAACGGCTGGGGTACGAAGTCCTGTGCTGCCTAGAGGCATGTTCAAGATCGCACGAAGGTGCATGCCGTATTGCGAAACGAAACACGCTTCAATGGTGTGGTGACCGCTGTTGTGCGGACGAGGAGCTATTTCATTCACCAAAACATTTCCATCTTCGGTGAGGAATAATTCAATGGCTAAGAGACCAATGTGTTCGAGCTTATTGGCGATATCGGTCGCGATTTTCTTCGCGTTGTTTTCAATTTCAAGGCTCACGTTCGCTGGAGAGAAAATGAATTCCACCAGATTTGCTTCCGGATTGAATTCCATTTCCACCAAAGGAAAAGTGTTGATTTCTCCGCTTTCATTTCGAGCAACAATCACTGCAAGTTCTTTCACGAAAGGAACGAATTCTTCCAATACGCTCGGCGCATCGAATGCCGAATTGAATTCCGCTTCAGTGCGCAATGGAGTCACGCCTTTCCCGTCGTATCCGCCTTTGCGAAGCTTCTGCATGAACGGTCCTTTTTCAATAAAAAGCAATGCATCTTCTGCGTTGTCTATCAGATGAAAAGGAGCGGTTGGAATGTTGTTCGCTTTATAAAATTGTTTTTGAAGTCCTTTGTCTTGGATCGTCCGAAGGGCGCTTGGTCTAGGGAAAACTTTTTTCCCCATGCGCTCTAGTTCTTCGAGTGCCTCAATGTTTACATGTTCAATTTCGATGGTTAGAACATCAACTGTTTTTCCGAAATCGAGTACCGTTTGGTAGTCGTTGAAATTTCCAACAACGAAAGTATTTGCAATATCTGCGCAAGGCGCGTTCGACGAGGGGTCTAGCACCGAAATATGAATGTTGTAATTGATGGCATCTTGAATGAGCATGCGCCCCAATTGTCCGCCGCCTAAAATCCCAAGCTTGGTTGTAAGATCTACGTGATTATTCATTTTTCAAAGATAGAATTTCTTTTGCGGATATATCTTTGCCGCGCAAATGGGAGATCAAATAAATGTCTGGTTAGATGACTTAAGCGCTTTGTTTTGGCGCCTTTCGCAGTTTCCCATTGCCGTTCAAATTCTTATTTGGCTTTTCGCAGCAGGCCTTTCATGGTTGATTTTTCTTTTTTTGGTGAAGAAGACTTTTGCAAAAGAATCTTCGGAAAAGACATTAACGCTTTGGTGGATGGGCTTTGTGTTACTTGGAATTCCAATTGTTTTCGCGGTCATTTTAGAAGCGCGTCAAACCCTTTCAAAAGAAGAGGCTGAATTGCGAAGCGCCAATATTGTTCCTGTAGTAGAGGTGGCAAAAGACAGCTTATACTCTACAGATGTTTCGTTCGACAGTATTCCTTTGGGTGAATTGGGAAAGCCTGAATTGCGCACCATTTGGGCGAAGCCGGGCATTGAAGTCATTGAAATGAAATTCAAGAATCCGAATGCTTCTGTTGTTTTAGCGGTTGCCGATTTGAATTATTTCAGTGTGGAATTGGATTCCGTATACAAGGAAAAAGAATTGACTTCTTCGTTCGCGAAACAATACAAGTGTGAAGTGGCGGTGAACGGTGAAGCGGGAACAACTCCGGGCATGACCGCTCCCCTTGGACAGTGGACGGGTAATTACATAGTGAAAGGAAAAGCATACCAAATGCAAGATTCAGACAAGCGTCCGTTTTTGTATTTCAACAAACAAGGAAAGGGATATTATTCGAAGTGCCGCGAAGTGGTTCGTATTCCAAGCAACGAAATGTACAACGCTATATGGGGTAGGTATGATCTCATTGTAAATGGAAAAGAAGACATTGATCCGCGTGACGGAACGAAAGACAACCCTTATCCGCGAACGATTATGGGTATTGATGAAAGCGGAAAAAAAATGTTCTTGCTGATTGCCGATGGAAGAAAGCCTCAGCATAGTCGTGGCTTAACTATGAAGGAATGTGCATCGCTTCTACTTCCATACGGATGTTACCAAGCCATGTCTTGCGACCAAGGCGGAAGCTCATGCATGTATGTAGAGAAATTCGGAATTGTGAATCGTCCAGGAGACGGCGGAGAGCGTCCGGTCTATACGCACTTCGGATTGCGAAGAAATTAAGGAGTCGTTGCGGGCTTCGGCAATTTGTCGAGCGGAACATCTACCCATCCATAAGGACGTTTGTGTTCACCAATATCAATTAAATGCTGAAGTAACTCGAACGGATAGTCTGTTTGAATCACGAGTGCTTCGTGTTGAATGAACCAATCCCAAGTTCCAAGGGCATCTTGGTTTTCACTTTTTCCTGCGCTTATGGATTTGAAGAGTGCATTGTACCAAATGCCTGTTCGGTGCTTTCGGAATAAGTACATACCGAGTGGATCGGTTAAGTATGTAGTGTCATTTGATAGTATCAACTCAACCATTGGCACGTTCGCATCGAGCAGAAAAGTATCGACTTGCGTTTTCGGCATGTATTGCAGAATAGGCATAAACAAAGGGCCTTCTGGATTTTCAATCATGTAATTGAAAAAGAAACTTGAACCGTGAATGCCTTTTAAAATAACCTGATTGCGAACGCCTAAAGAATCGATAAGCGGAATAAGTTTTTCGAATCGACCCGAACTCTTGTCGAGGTTCAACATAATTTTTCCTTCGGCCAATTGAAGCGCTTCTTTCAAAGTAGGCACGTGTTCTTCCGTTAGCGCGCCGTTCTTGTCGCGCAATTTCAACTTTGCAATCTGTTTTGAAGAAAGTGCGCTCACCTTTCCTTTCCCATTGGTGGTGCGGTTTACGGTGTTGTCGTGCATAAGAATAAACACACCGTCGGAAGTTTCTTGCACGTCTATTTCAACAATATCAACGAAGTGATCAATGCACGATTGAATGGCAGAGAGGCTGTTTTCCGGATGGTTCTTCCAATCGCCGCGGTGCGCCGCAACCATGATTTCATGATTTTCTTTTCGAAGTAAAAACTCTTCAATGTTATGGGTTTGCCCATTCACAAAGGCGCATAGTGCAAGGAAAAAGAGTGTACTTAAAAATTTCATGTTGGGATTTTGTCTTTCCAAGACGCTTGCAAGATAATCATGAAATATTTCCTTCGAAAATGAATTGGGTAGTAAATTGCCGTTCATAATTCTTCAACATGAAAAAAATTCTATTCTTTGTTTTGGCTCTTGCTGCAAGTGCATCACAAGCTCAATCGTTAACGGCTATTGAAGGCGTGGAGTATGATCCGACCAACCAGATTTTCTTGGTTGGAAATGGAAACAACGTAGTGCGCATGCACAGCGATGCTGTTCCACAAGGTACGTTGGGTGTAGCAAAAGCAAACTACGGCATGGAAGTCATGAATGGCGTTTTATTTTCTATTGTTGGAAGCGCCGTAAAGGGTTACGATGTGACTACGGGCGCGCAGGTTATGACCATCACGCTTTCAGGTTCTACCTTTCTAAATGGAATGGCAAGCAACGGTACCGACAAATTGTGGGTATCAGATTTTTCAGCGAAGAAAATTTATGAGGTGAATGTTGCAGATCTTGCAGCACCGACCAGTTCTATTGTTGTTGCGAATACCACGAGCACTCCAAACGGATTGACATATGATGCGGCAAACAACAGATTGGTTATGGTGAGTTGGGGCGCTAACGCTTCCATTAAAGCCATTGATCTTGCGACATATACGCTTTCTATAATCACCACGACTAACCTCGGAAATTGCGACGGTGTTGATCACGATTCTTACGGAAATTATTACGTGAGTTCATGGTCTCCGAATGCCATTACGAAGTTCTCAAACGATTTCACTACAACGTCTACAGTGACTGTTACAGGCGGAGTTTCAAGTGCGGCAGACATTTGTTATGCGGAAGAGATTGATACGCTTGCCATTCCATGCACAGGAAACAACGTAGTAAAATTTGTTGGATTCAATCCGTCATTTGTAACTGAAGCATCTGCCTCTGAATTTCAAGCATACGGATATCCAACCGAAGTGAAAGATATGTACACCGTTGGATTCGATTTACCACAGGCCGTAGATGTAAATGTTCGTTTATTTGATGTGAATGGTAGATTGGTGAATGAAGTTATTCATCAGACTTTTCCGCAAGGAAATCATCAGTTGGTGATTACTGAATTGCCTTCTGAAAGTGGAATCTATTTCGTTCAAGTATGGGCGGGAACACATCTTTCGGTGGTTTCATTCATTCGCTAATGAGAGTCTTTCTTCTCTGTAGTTTTTTGTTGTTCGGGTTGAAGCCTTTTGCGCAGCCGACTGACGACTATGTGAATTCTCTTCCTTCAAACGATAGTCCGAAGGAGAATATGAATAATCTCACGAACAGAGAGCGAACAGTTGTCGGAGGATCTCTGGGCTTGGGTTTAAGTTCTTCTAACGGGTTGGGAATGTTCTACGGTGCTGTAACGCCTTTGGTAGGCTACAGAGTTACCGAGAGACTTTCAGCAGGAGTTGGATTCAATTATACGTATTACAAATCGCGATTGTACGAAGAGCAATTTTATGCTGGAATAGCATGGGCCCGATTCGGTTTGTTCAACGGATTATTTGCTTGCGCAGAAATTAATCAAGTGAACGCACCGGTTTATTCGATGGGAGGATATACAAGAGAGACCTTTCCGCTTTTTTTAGTTGGAGGAGGAATTTCCCAAGGGATTGGACACGGTATAGGAACATACTTTCAAATTATGTATGACGCTACGGAAGAAGCACGTTCTCCGTATGGTCCGTTAATAATAAGAGGTGGGTTACTTCTTCCGTTAAGCCCGAAGAAGTAAATTACATTCCCAACTTCACAGCAATTTCTTTCGGAATTGCGTCTTTGTGAACGATCATACAAACCGTTTTGTAACGGAAGTAATTAGATGAAATGTATTGAAATCCGCCATTGGCAAGGCCTTCCGTACCCCATGAATTTTTCACTAAATAGTACCCCGTTCCTTTGTCGTCTTTTGCAGAGCCGGTAATGTGCATAAGGTGATCATCGGTGGTCTCGAAGCTATCGAATGCTTCTTGTCTTTTTACTTGATCAATGCTAGGCTCGTTTTGAAACGTTCCAACATATGCGAATCCTTTTCGAGCATCGAATGTTTCTTCACTTACATCGGCATCCCAAGCGATTGTAAATCCTTTTCCAAGAGCGAAATCTGCAACGCGTTGAAACTCGTCAAGCGGCAGATTGTAATAGGCTTTCTTCGCCCAGTTGTCTGGAACTTCCAACACGAAAGAAGAATAAAAAGGATGGTGTGAAAATGAAGTCAAGCACACGTATTCTTTTGCGTTAATTTTCATAGCATCTCTGAAAGATGCGGGTGTGTATGAAACGCCATTGTATTTGAATTCCGTAGGAATAGCGCCAATTTCATTGTCTAAAATTCCATTTACGCTCGCTTGGTATCCGTTGGTTGGAGTTTTTACACCGTCGTTCACAAGGTCTGTCAATTTAGTATCGAGCGTCTCGTGATCATAGGTTGTGCTTCCATTTACAAATCCCGAATACGCTGCTTCTGGAACAATCCCGTATTCTTCAATAATTGAAAGAACGTCGTGACTCAAACCACCTGGACCAAATTGTTGTTTGCCTTGAAAGCGCACATAGCTCTCTGCTTTTTTCGGATACGTCAAGCGCACATTATACATTTCAGAAAGGTCAACGGCCTTGTTTCCTTTGCGAATTACTTCCGATTCAATGAATGAAGTGGTAGCGAAACTCCAGCAAGTTCCTGTCTTGCATTGGTTTTCTACGTTTCCGTGTGCGTTGTCTTTAACTACGGTGAATTGTTGCGCAGAGACACTGAAAGTGGCAGCTGCGAAGAAGAACGAAAAAAGAATTGATTTTTTCACGACAAATAATTTTTGGAAAGTTAAGGAGATTGTCATCTTTGTAAAAACAAAAACGCATGAAAAAAATTGCAGTAGTTTGTGGTGGATACAGTGGAGAATCTGTTGTCTCTATGCGCAGTGCGAAGATGGTGATGGAGAACATAGACCCTTCGAAGTATGCGCCCACTCAGATTGTGGTTGAAGAAAAGCGTTGGTATGCGTTGGTGAATGAAGTTGAAATTCCTGTCGATAGAAATGATTTTTCGGTAGTTATTGATGGGACGAAAGTCATGTTCGACGCGGTGTTCATGATGGTTCATGGCACTCCGGGTGAAAACGGATTGTTGCAAGGATATTTCGATACGATTGGTATGAAGTACACCACGGGCGATGTGTTGAACATGGCGTTAACATTCAATAAGAAGGCTACTACACGCACTTTAGGCGCCATGGGTTATCGCGTTGCGCGATCAATAGTTGTTCGAAAGGAAGAAGTTATTACAGCGGAAGAAGTGGTTGCGAAAGTGGGATTACCTTGTTTTGTGAAACCCAATTGTGGTGGAAGTTCCATTGGAACCTCTCGCGTGAACAACATAAACGATGTGATGGATGCCATTTCTCGGGCGAGAAATGAAGACGAAGATATTATTGTGGAAGAGTTTATTTCTGGAAGAGAAGTCACCTGTGGAGTTATTGTGTTGAATGGAAAAGTAACGGCATTGCCCATTACAGAGTTGGTGTGCGAAGGTGAATTTTTCGATTTTGCTGCGAAATACGAAGGCAAGGCTCAGGAAATTACACCTGCTCCGATTAGTGAGTTTCACTACGCGCGTGTTCAGGAGTTATCGGCTCGCATTTACACCGACTTGAATTGCGGAGGAATGATTCGTGTTGACTTCTTGTTACCCGACGAAGAGCCGTGTGTCATTGAAGTGAACACCGTACCTGGATTCAGCGCCGCGTCTATTATTCCTCAGCAAGCAGCTGCTATGGGAATGAGTAAGACGGAGTTGATTTCAGCCGTACTGGCTTCAATCACTGCGTGATCAATTCTTCGAATCTATCGCTTTGCGATCAATCGTTCCGATTAATCCGTAGGATTGATCACCGAAGGTGATTGATTGCGGAGCAATTGATCTGACGAAGTCAGATTTAGAAGTATTTATTCAAGGAAACCACCTTCCTAACCGCTTCATGCAAGTCTGCAATTGGAATACGCTCCTGTTGCATGCTGTCGCGGTGACGAATGGTTACGCAATTGTCTTCCAAGGTTTCGTTGTCTACCGTCACGCAGATAGGTGTTCCAATAGCGTCTTGTCTTCTGTATCTGCGGCCAATAGCGTCTTTGTCGTCGTATTGCAAGTTGAAATCTAACTTCAATAGATCTACAATCTCTTTTGCTTTTTCTGGAAGTCCGTCTTTCTTCACCAACGGCAATACCGCCACTTTCACAGGAGCCAAGGCTGCTGGAATACGAAGAACAGTTCGCTCACTTCCATCTTCCAACTTCTCTTCCACAAATGAACTTGACAACACAGCCAAGAACATGCGGTCTAATCCGATGGAGGTTTCAATCACATACGGAACAAAACTTTCGTTCGTTTCCGGATCGAAATAACGCAACTTCTTTCCACTGAATTCTTCGTGTTTTTTCAAATCGAAATCGGTGCGAGAATGTATTCCTTCCAACTCCTTGAATCCCATTGGGAAGTTGAACTCAATGTCGCAAGCCGCATTGGCGTAGTGCGCCAGCTTTAAGTGATCGTGGAATTTGTAATTGTCTTCACCCAAGCCTAAGGCGTTGTGCCACTTAATACGTTCGTTCTTCCAGTAGTTGTACCACTCCATTTCGGTACCTGGCTTCACGAAATATTGCATCTCCATTTGTTCGAATTCACGCATGCGGAAAATGAACTGACGTGCAATAATTTCATTGCGAAACGCCTTTCCAATTTGTGCAATTCCGAATGGAAGTTTCATTCTTCCTGTCTTCTGAACGTTCAAGAAATTCACGAAGATTCCTTGCGCCGTTTCCGGACGCAAGTATATAATTCCAGCATCGCCACTTACTGCGCCGAGCTCTGTTTTGAACATAAGGTTAAACTGACGAACATCTGTCCAGTTGCGCGATCCAGTCTCTGGATCTGCAATTTCGCAGTCTTCAATCAATTGCTTCAATCCTTCTAAATCGCTTGCTTCCAAGGCCGCTTTCATGCGTCCTTTAACCGCGTCTATTTTCTCTTGTGCACGAAGGACATTCGGATTGGTTGCACGGAATTGTTCTTCATCGAACGCATCTCCGAAACGGTTCTTCGCTTTCTCTATTTCTTTGGTGATCTTCGCTTCGCTTTTCGCCATGTAGTCTTCCAACAAAACATCGGCGCGGTAGCGTTTCTTACTGTCTTTGTTATCAATCAACGGATCATTGAACGCATCTACGTGTCCGCTTGCTTTCCAAGTGGTCGGATGCATGAAGATGGAAGCATCAATTCCCACAATGTTTTGGTGCATGCGCGTCATAGCGGTCCACCAGTAGTTCTTGATGTTGTTTTTCAATTCAACACCCAACTGACCGTAGT
>JBJOPP010000229.1:0-3399 GCA_046050685.1 Bacteroidota bacterium | reverse complement strand
CTGTGGAATAATGACCGACACCATGTCGTTCCGTTTTCCAAGTGTAAGTCCAGAGACGCATGAGATTGCCGCATGGTTAATGCGCAAAGGATTAAAGCCACACGTTGTTCATGAGAATGTGTTAGACTCACAGCGAGTAGATCGTTTGCGTTTAATGGGTTATGCACTTTCCGAATGCATGACCATTCTTCCTGAATACAATGCTGCTTTTATTGCTATTACCAAAGAAAAGTTGGACAGCTTCAATCCGCAATCAGGGGATACAGAGGGATTGGTAAATATGGCTTTAAGTGTTGAAGGTACTACGATTGCTGCGTTTTTCAGAGAGGACGATGATTGCGTTCGAATTAGTTTCAGAAGTAAAGGAACACGCGATGTAAATCAAATGGCTCGCGCCCATTTCAACGGAGGCGGACACAAGAACGCGGCAGGTGCGCGCTTACACGAATCCCTGGAACATACTATTGCGAAGTTTAAAGAGTTGTTACAAAAAGGAGAAATCTAATGAAATACGCATATCTGCTATTTGCTTTTGCTGCAATACTTATGAGTTGCGACAGTTGCTCGCAAGACAAGAAGGCTATTCAGCAAATGACACAAGCGCAAATAGATTCAATGCTTATTGCGCAGAATCGAAATTTTCATGCGCAAGAGAAAGAACGCATTCAAAAATTTGTGACTGAAAAACAATGGCCAACAACGATAACAGGCACAGGTATTCATTATTGGATCTACCAGCAGGGCGCCGGAGAAACAGTGAAGTCTGAACAAATTGCAATGGTTGAATATGAAGTTTCATTGTTAGATGGAACTGTCATATACAAGAGTAAACCAAACGAAAAGGTTCCTGTGAAAATTGGACACGATAACGTTGAAAGCGGATTGCACGAGGCTATGTTACTTCTTAAAAAAGGCGATCGCGCGAAATTCGTTTTACCTTCTTATCGCGCCTTCGGTTTAACCGGTGAGGGAAAGATTCCCATGAACGCAGCGGTTGTCTACGACATTCTCTTAGTGGAAATTCAGTAATTCGTTTTTGTGTTTAATTCAATTTTTCTATCTTCATCGCGAACATAGAATTTGAATTATGCTTAAAACAATTATCCTGCTTATTCTTGCCCTTGTTGGACTTCCGCTTGTGGCGTACTATTTAGATCCGAGTTTAACAGAAACGCAATGGCACTTAATAAAAGTTGGAGGCGGCTCCGCTTTGGTTGTAGCAACCCTTTGTTTCTTGTTAGCTGAATTAACAGGCAATTGCAGTCAAGTTGATAAAATATGGAGTGTTGTTCCAATCATCTATGTTTGGGAATATGCGCATCTAACAAATTACCATCCACGCTTTGTTCTTATGGCAGTATTGGTAACCTTATGGGGAGTTCGATTAACCTACAATTTCTCACGACGAGGTGCTTATTCTTGGAAATTTTGGAGTGGAGAAGAGGATTATCGTTGGGAGGTACTTCGCAAAATGCCCATGTTTAATGCAAGATGGAAGTGGACGTTGTTCAACTTGTTCTTCATTTCATTTTATCAAAATATTCTCATTTGGTTAATTACGGTTCCCGCGATTTATGCGCACAAAAGCTCAATAGCTCCGCTAGGAACGACAGACTATGTTATCGCAGGTGTTTTGATTTTCTTCTTAATTGTTGAAACCACAGCAGATCAGCAGCAGTGGAATTTTCAGAATGAAAAACATAGACGAATCAAAGCGGGCACCAATACTGAATTACCTTATTCAAGAGGCTTTGCACACACTGGTTTATGGAAACTTATGCGTCATCCGAACTACGCATGCGAACAAGCCATTTGGATTACATTCTTTTTCTTCAGTGGAAGCGGAAGTGGCAACTGGTTAAATGGAAGTTTAGTGGGCGCAGTTCTTCTTGTCTTGTTGTTTCAAGGAAGCGCAGACTTCAGCGAAGGAATTTCCAATTCGAAATACGATTCTTATAAGGATTACATCAAAAGCACTCCGCGTTTCTTTCCGAAGTTTTGGTAATTACAAAAATCGACGAAGAATTTTCGAAAGCCATTCCTTTCCTTTATAAGGCGGATAGATTAATGAAGTGGTATTGAAAATTCGACTTACATGAACTTCTGATTTTAAGTGACAAAATTCCAGGAAGCCATGGTAACCGTGTGAATATCCCATACCTGAAAAATTACTTCCTCCGAAAGGCATGCGCACATCGCTAATGTGAAGGAACACATCGTTCACAGTTACTCCACCAGACCACGTGTTGCGCGTAATAAACTTGCGCTCGCTTCTGTTGTTCGAGAATACATATAACGCCAAAGGCTTGTCTTTGCTGCGAATGAAGTCTACAGCCTCTTCGGTTGTGTCGTATTCAAAAATGGGAAGGATAGGTCCGAATATCTCTTCATTGAAAACTTTTGATTCTTTTGAAACATTTCCAACCACGGTTAAACCGAACAATCGTTCGGTGGCTGAGTGCTTGCCTTCAAATAAAATTTCGCCTCCTGTTTGGCGAATTTCTTCAACCATTGTAATCAAGCGAGTGAAGTGTTTTTCGGAAACGATACAAACTACTTCATCGGAATTCAACTCTCCATTATTTGTGTAGTTGGAATGGTAATGCCTTTGAAGGTGTTGAACGAATTCTTTTGTTTTTCCTTTCGGAAGTAGCACGTAATCAGGTGCAATGCATGTCTGTCCGGCGTTGGTATATTTTCCCCAAAGAATCTTTTTTGCGGCGTCTTCTAGGTCGTAATCTGTTCCAATGACAACCGGAGATTTTCCGCCGAGCTCTAATGTTACGCTAGTTAGATTTTTTGCAGCTGCTGCCATCACTAATTTTCCGACAGCGGGTGATCCTGTGAAGAATATATGGTTGAAGGGAAGCGCTGTCAACTGAGCTGCAACGTTTCCATCGCCCAACACAACTGTAACTTCTTTCGGAAGAAAAGTGTCCTCAATAAATTCTTTTATAGCTTGACTAACTGTTGGTGTGAATTCAGAGGGTTTGATTACGGCGGTGTTGCCTGCGGCTAGGCAAGAAATAAGTGGAGTAAGCGTTAGTTGAACGGGATAGTTCCACGGAGAAAGAATTAAGCAAACACCTTTCGATTCAACATGAATTTTATTTGATGCCAGAGGATTGGCTAGACTGATCCCGGGGTAGGAAATGGACATCCATTCACGAAGTTCTTTTCTAACAGACTTCAGTTCCGCGAAGATCAATGAGAACTCCATCATAGAAGATTCGAAGGCATGCTTGTTCAAGTCTACTTTTAAGGCTTGGGTTAAAGCGGGCTCGTGTTTGTGCAGTCCTTTTTCAAATCTGTCAAGCAATGCAATGCGATCCGATAATTTACTGTTTTTAAAGAGTAAGGCATGCTTCTTTTGCAATTCAAAAATTTCCATATTCAACA
>JBJOPP010000228.1:0-8209 GCA_046050685.1 Bacteroidota bacterium | reverse complement strand
CAAGGTCAAAGAAAACTCTTCCCTTCTCGTCAACCGTAATTTGCATCACTTTCTCTGGTAACAACAATTCAGATGTTGCAGCAGGAACGTCTACGATTACAGGTTCGTTTGGACGGAATTTCGCGGTGAGAATAAAGAATGTTACCAACAAGAAACCAAGGTCAACCATCGGCGTCATATCCAAGCTAGGAGCGCTTTTGGGCATCTTGATTTTCGACATATTCTTAAATATTAATAATTAAGTAAAAACTTGAATTAGTGCTTCGAAGCGAATGTTTGAGTAACTGTGAAGTTAGCCTCGTCCATTGCGAATGTCATGCTGTCAATTCGAGTGTTGAAGAAGTTGTAAAGGATAATTGCAATCGCAGATGCCATGATACCCAAGAATGTGTTAATCAAGGCTTCAGAGATACCTAAAGAAAGTGCAGTTGCATCAGGAGCACCAGCAGTTGCCATTGCTTCGAATGATGAAATCATACCTTTTACAGTTCCTAAAAGACCAACAAGTACTCCTAAAGATCCACAAGTAGAAAGGATAACCAAGTTTTTAGACAACATTGGTAATTCAAGAGCAGTAGCTTCTTCTAGCTCTTGCTTAATAGCTGTTACTTTCGCTTCTTTATCTAAAGTAGTGTCTTCAGACATTGCTTTGTACTTCAATAAACCAGCACGCAATACAGCAGCAACTGAACCTTTTTGGTTGTCACAAGCAGCAAGTGCACCGTTTACGTCGTTATTCGCCAACATCTTACGCACATTGTGAACAAACGTAGAAACGCTTCCTTTTCCTTTAGCCATCATAATGCTAATGAAACGCTCAATGAAGAAAATGATTACAATCAAGTTAACCGCAATAAGAATAGGTACAATGAATCCACCTTTGTGAACCGTTCCTAATACGTTTAATGGGTGTCCTTTTACTGGATCGCCACCTTCAAAGTTTGCAGTATCACCTAAAATAAAGGTGAATAATGCCCAACCGGTTAACAAAGCAATTGGAATTGCGATGTAAGGAAAAATTGAACTGAAGTTAAAGCCGTTTTCTTGCTTAACTGTAGGACTTGCTTTTTTGTTCATGACTGTTAAATTAATTTTCTGTTTTTATTCGGGCAACGAAAATAAGGAAGTTTGATCAATTTTGAACACCACTTCGAAATCTTCATCTTTCGTTAACGTTTGACAAGAATAACGATTCATCCTTTCATTATTTGGAAGGATACATTTTCGGTTGTTAATCTTTAGGTTAAGGCCGTTTTTCTCAAAGGAACGGCTCAATACATCTGATGCAACTTCGCGCGAACGAAACGGCTTACGGTAATATAGGTGCTGAATACACCCACCACTACACTGAGGGTAATTAGCAAAATACCCAACTTCCAAAAACCGCCACCATCTAGAAGAATCTGAATAATATCGGCCAACGATTGTTGGTTGAAATAAAGAATCAATGAAATAGAAAGCCAGGCTATCGTTGAAGAAAGCAAGGCGTTCTTCAAGCTTTGCCACAAAAATGGTCGTTTAATAAACCACGGAGTAGCACCTACCAACTGCATGCTTCGGATGATTAGACGCTGAGAAGAGATTGCCAATTCAACCGTGTTCATAATGATGAAGGCTGAAATGATTAAGAACAAAATCACAATTCCACCAATGATAGCGCCCCATTTCGAGATGTTCTCGTTCACCGATTGAAGCAAGGTTTTCTCGTATCCAACGTCTTTAATAATTGGATTCAGCTTACACGATTCAACAAATGCATCTACCGTTGGACCATCGGCCTTTTCTGGATTGATTTGAACATCTATTGATGCTGGAAGCGGATTGTATCCGAGTACCTGAACAAAGTCTTCCCCGATTTCCTTGCTATACTCAGCTTCGGCCTGCTCACTTGAGGTATAAGAAACCTGGGAGGCGATTCCGCCTCCCTCGATTTCCTTTTTAAAACTTAATATTTGTTCTTCACTCGCCTCTTCATTCAATAACAATTGCACGGTAAACTGCGATCGAATGTGATCTGAAACCTGCAATGCCACCAAGTAGAATACTAAAAATATTCCAACCATTAGCAAAACCAACGTAGACCCAGCGAATGCTGAAATACGCGAAATACTGCTGGCTGAAGTGCGAACAAATTGCATGGATTTACGATACAGAAACTACGTTCCCTTTGAAGAATAAATTCTCGCCAGCCAACGGATGATTAAAATCGATTACCACAGTATTCAAGCGAACCTCTTCAACAACACCTTGCACTTGGTGCCCTTCTGGAGTTTGCATTGGAATAACTTCTCCTACTGCAAACAACTCTTCGTCGAACTCTCCATCCTCTTCCATGAAATCACTTTTCGGAAACTCCATGTAATACTCTTCTTGCTCCTCACCGTATGCCTCAGCACAAGGAATGCTTATGCGAAACTCATCGCCTACATTCAATCCGGCTAACCCCTTTTCAAATCCTTCAATCATTGGATCAACCTTGAACGTGAATTTCATCGGTCCATTCTCCAAGGTAGATTCTACCATTTCTCCGTTTTCATCGTCGATGAAAAGTTCGTAATTCACCTCTACGGTGGCTCCTTCTTTTATCATTTCTTTTTGATTTTAATTTTCTGTCCTATTTGTATTTTATTTGGGCTAAGACCCTTATTTAATTTCACGATTGAATCTACTGAAACACGATTTTTAGACGCAATGCTCGAAAGGCTATCTCCCGATTTAACGGTGTAATAAACATACTCCTCTTTAGGCGCTGCAGGCTTTGGGGGTGCAGGCTTCGGATCATCTACCGGTGGAGTTACCTTTGGCGTTGTGGTTGAAGTCGTATCCGCTGGCTCTGTAACCTTTGGAATTGTAATCGTCTTTTTAACTTTTACTTTCACCTTTAGATTTTGGCCAATCTTCAAAGTAGATGACTTCAATTTATTCCACTTCTTAATGTCTGAAGAAGTCACTCCGTATTTCGTTGAAACACTTTTTAGCGTTTCACCCTTTTTAACTTTGTGCGTCTTCCATTGGTCTTCCCAAATCACTTTAGTTGTTTGACCTGCGGTGCCATCAGCAGCAGCAGTGTCTGCAACAATTGGCTCTGGCTCTGGTCTCTTCACTTCGCTAGCCAAATAAATTTCTTTTTCATGAGCCAAGAAATCTCCAATCTTCTCAACAGGCAGCATTAAATAATGCACTTGGCCATTGTCTGGAATTTCCTTCAACTTATACGTTCCATTCAAATAGGTAATTTCCTCAATCGGAAGATTAATACTCTTGGAAACGATCTCGAAATCTACTCTTCCGGTTACGTGAATAGTGTCTGTTTCGAAATATGACATGGAAGCTTTCTTCGCGAAAATGTTATGCTCCGTTGAGTAATTCATGATGTAATTCACCGCAATGAAAGCAGGAACATAACCCTGAGTTTCCTTCGGAAGGTATTGCTTGATTGCCCAAAAATCCTTCTTGCCATTGGCACGACGAATAGCTTTGTTCACGTTACCCGGACCGCTATTGTATGCCGCCAAAGCCAAGTTCCAATCTCCAAATGTGTTGTATAAAAAACGCAAATATTTACAAGCTGCTTCGGTTTCCTTGATCGGATCGAAACGCTCGTCTTGGTAACTTGTGATGTCCAAACCATACATCTTGCCAGTACCCGGCATGAACTGCCAAAGTCCTGCAGCGCCAGCTCTTGAGATAGCTGTTGGATTCAACGCCGATTCGACGATAGCTAAATATTTCAATTCAAGTGGAATGTTGTACTTCGCTAAAGCGTCCTCGATTAGCGGGAAATACAATTGAGAAAGACCTAAAACCTTTGCCGTAACATCTCTTCTTCGAACCGAATAAAGCGCAATGAAATCGCGCACATTATCATTATATACCAAATCGAAAGGGCTTTCTCTATCGAGCACCTTCATTCTTTCGCGTGTTAAATCTTCTGGAAAATTTGGAATGTGATCCGCAGGATAGTCGTAGGCATTCTGAATGTCCGGATCGGATGAAAAACAAAAGTGATTCAAATAACTTGCTACAAGCATTCTATCAATTTCATCGATCTCTTCTTTCTTCAACCCCGCAACCTGACGGTCCTGCAACGTATCCTTCGGAATTTCAACGGCACTTACGCTCCAAACCGAAAGCACGCCCAGTAATGCTGTAACTAATTTTTTCATGATTTCCCTTTATAATAGGGCAACACGGTTTGTAGCCGTTTATTGCCCATCCATTTCGGATACAATTTCCGAAAAAAATGCATTATTTCCAATCCTGGAAAAACACAATTGTGAACATTCTGTTAGGGAAAAACTCGCTTAGCCTAGGATAGCAAGGCTTCTAGCGTTTTTGAAAACGCGAACAAATCGTTGTCTTCCTTGTGACGTGCAGTAACCTGAACACCGAAAGGCAAGCCCGTTGACGATTCTTTTCCACATGGAATTGAAATCGCAGGGTTTCCAGTAAGGTTCGCATGTACCGTGAAAATATCCTGCATGTACATTGAAATTGGATCCTTCGACTTTGCTCCAAATTCAAAGGCAACATCTGTGCACGTTGGTGAAAGTAGGAAGTCGTATTGATCGAAGATGGCTTTCGTCTTGTCTTGCAACACACGACGCACACGCTGCCCAGTTCCGTAATAAGCATCGATATATCCTGAACTTAAAACGAACGAACCCAATAATATTCTTCGCTTCACTTCACGACCAAAGCCTTCTGTTCTACTTTTTCTGTATGTATCATCGATACCCTTAGCTTCTTTGCTTCTGTAACCGTAGTTAATCCCATCGAAACGAGCTAGGTTAGAAGAAGCCTCCGCTGTGGTTAACACATAATACGCAGGAACCATGTAGTCTAAATATGGAAATGATATCGGCTCGACTGTATAACCCTCCGACTTCAATTGATCCAAAATAGAATTGATGCGTTCGCGAATTTCTGGATGAACCGCAGGGCTTTCAACCGCTTCTTTCAAGTAAGCAATTTTTGGTTTGCTTGGGCTATGAGCCGCTGCAGGCAAGGCCTCCAACAAGGTGGTGCTATCGTATGCGTCTGGCCCACCCATGACTTGAAGCAAAATCTCGGCGTCTTCCACACATTTGGTCATAGGGCCAATTTGGTCGAAACTCGACGCATATGCAATAAGGCCATATCTGGAAACCGCCCCGTATGTGGGTTTCATGCCTACTATTCCAGTAAAGGAAGCAGGCTGACGAATAGAACCGCCCGTATCACTGCCCAACGCTGCTAAACAAAAATCGGCTGCTACAGCCGCAGATGCCCCGCCGGAAGATCCGCCAGGAACACAATTTTCATTCAACGGATTTTTTACAGGACCGTAAACCGATGTTTCATTGGACGACCCCATTGCGAATTCATCGCAATTCAACCTTCCAATGATGATGGCATCTTCCGCCAAGATTCGTTCTACAACAGTTGCGCTGTATAACGATTCAAATCCTTCTAGGATTTTTGACGATGCCGAAACTTTATGATTTTTATAACAGATGTTATCCTTAATGGCAACGACCATTCCCGCAAGTTTCCCTGCAGTTCCATTATCTATTTTATGTTGAATCTCCTCGGCCTGAACCAAAGCTTCTTCGCCCCAAACATCAATGAAAGCGTTCAGATTCTGACGCGCTTCAATGTTCTGCAAATACTGCGAAACAACGTTTTTTAACGTAATGGATTTTGAGGAAAGCTCGGTTTGAACTTCCTTCAAGGAATGAAACACCATTGGAAATAGATGTTATTTATTCTCGATCTTGTCAGACTCAGAAGGTGCTGAAGAATTTCCTTCGCCTTTGCTTGCGTCTTTGAATTCTTTCATTCCCTTACCTAGACCACGCATCAATTCTGGAATTTTCTTACCTCCGAAAAGAAGTAAAACAACCGCAAGAATCAAAACAATCTCCATTGTACCGAACTTACCCATAACTTAATTTTTAGTTGCACAAATATACGACAAACCAAAGGTTATAGCGTACTCGGACAAACGAAATTGGTTTTCGCTAAAGCTGTTTTCGAAATTGCATTGTAACCTCCCGCAATGTCAATCACATTGTGAATTCCTCGGCTCTTCATAATGCTCGCAGCAATCATGCTTCGGTATCCACCTGCACAATGAATATAGTTGTTCTCTCCTGATTTGAAGGAACTCATGTGGTTGTTCAATTCATGAAGAGGAGCACTAATGCCAATTTCCAGATGTTCTGCTTGATACTCCGTTGGCTTGCGCACGTCAATGGTGTTTACCTTTTTATCGGAAGCCAATTCGGCGAAAACTTCGGCAGAAATACTTTCAATTTGATCAATTTCATTTCCCGATTTGTCCCACGCTTCGAATCCGCCTTCCAAATATCCCACAACACCGTCGTAACCCACACGAGCTAAGCGCGTGATGGCTTCTTCTTCTTGACCCGGCTCTGTAACCAACGCTATGCGCTGCTTCATGTCTGTGATCAATGTTCCAACCCAAGGAGCAAAATCACCTTTCAATCCAATGAATATTGATCCTGGGATAAAGCCTTTGCAAAATACTTGCGGACCACGAACGTCTAACATCAACACACTTTCATCTTCCATCAATACCGAGAACGCTTCTACTGACAAGGGTTTCAGTGAGTTTTGAATCACTTCTTCCAACGATGAAACTCCCTTTTTGTTCATGGCCACATTTTCAGGGAAATAAAACGGCGGTGGCAATAGGCCTGCAGTAACTTCCTGAATGAATGCTTCTTTTGTCATGTCTTGCAACGCGTAATTCACTTCCTTCTGGTGACCCAATGTGTCGAAGGTTTCTTTGCTCATGTTCTTTCCGCAAGCAGAGCCAGCGCCGTGTGCAGGATAAACAGTAATGTCATTATCCAAAGGCATTAACTTATTTCTTAAGCTGTCGAATAAATATCCAGCTAAATCTTCTTTCGTCAATTCTCCTGCTTTCTGCGCCAAATCTGGTCTTCCAACATCGCCAATAAAAAGCGTGTCTCCGGTGAATACCGCCACTTGCTTTCCGTTTTCATCGCGAAGCAAGTAACACGTGCTTTCCATGGTGTGCCCAGGTGTGTGCAACACTTCAATCGTACAGCTGCCAACCTGAAGAATTTCTCCGTCAGTAGCAATGTGCGAAACGAACTCTGTCTTCGCATTCGGACCGAAGACAATGGTTGCCCCAGTGTAAACCTGAAGGTCTAAATGTCCGCTTACAAAGTCAGCGTGAAAATGCGTTTCCAAAATGTATTTGATCTTCGCGCCCGAAGCGTTTGCTCTATCTGTGTAGGCCTTCGTATCGCGAAGCGGATCAATAATAACCGCCTCACCATTGCTTTCAATGTAGTAAGCGCCTTGCGCTAAACATCCTGTGTAGATCTGTTCAATTTTCATAGTATCTCAATAATTTCTTTCGTTAACATATACGTTCCCACGGCCAGCAAAAGTACAACGAAGGACTTTCGCAATAGCGCATCGGACCATTTTTTAGAGAGTAAAGTTCCGGCAACCACACCCACAACCGCAAGCCCTAAAAAGGGAAGAAGTATCGAAAAATTCAAGGTGCTCAATTCTGAATAAGAAACCGCTAATCCTGAAGCCGAGTTCAGTGTAATCACCACGAAGGTTGAAGCAATGGCCGCAGACATAGTTGTGTTGCGGTAAGCATAAATAGCAGGAACAATTAAGAATCCTCCTCCTACGCCAATGAGAGATCCCAACACCCCCACAACAGCAGCGTTCAAAGCCAATGAAACAAGTCCTTTACCTTTGTCTTTCTTCGGATTCAAAAGCTTGTAAGCCACAATGTACATAATGGTTACAAACAACAACAGTAAAATACTTTGCGTTGAAATTTTCATTCCGAACAATAAAAATTCCTTCGGTAAAATTGGCAACACAAAGAATTTCGTTAACGCTATAAAGACCATGGAAACCGATGCAAACAATAAGGCCAAGCGCCATTCAATTTCCTTTCGACTTTGAATTCCACCAACAATTGAACTGAAAAATAAGATGGCATACGATGAAACAACTGCCGATCTCAAATCAAATCCGAATAAATAAACCAAAATAGGTATCGTAAGAATAGCACCGCCGCCACCAAGCACGCCCAACACAAAGCCCATGAGCAGTGCTCCGAAAAATCCGAGGGCCATTGTTAGTTCCATAATGCAAAGATAAGGGGGTTCAATAAAGGGTTGAGGTGATGTTCGTCACGCAGGATTTC
>JBJOPP010000227.1:0-4763 GCA_046050685.1 Bacteroidota bacterium | reverse complement strand
GAGCTGAAGTCCAATTCCGTAGGCGTCGTCGAATGAATCGCCCACTGAAGTCACAACATTACCCGTTCCACCCCAAGATGCATCCAACACACCGTCGTTGCTGAATCGGGTGGCAACAAAGTCGCGAACCATGAATCCAGAACTTGTAGTTCCGCATGCATACCACTTGTTGTCTGCACCTAGTGTGCAATCGAAGAATACACTGTAACCACCTACTGAATTAACCATTGTTCCGTTGGTTCCAAAGGCTGCGTCTAATGAACCGTTGAGGTTGTGTCTTCTTGCGATGCAAGATGAACCGTTTGTTCCTACAGCGATAAGCTGAGAAGATTTGTATTCAATATCGTAATAGGTTCCGCCTGTAGCGTCTAACCAAAGGCCATTTGTTCCGAAAGAAGCAACAGGTCCGCCGTTTAAATTCATAAGCATAATCATGGGAACCGAAGTAAATGTCGATGCATTGTATTTATCTCCGCAAATAGCGATTGCTCCTTCCGTAAGGATTGCTCCACTTGTAACCGAAAATTCATCGGTTGAAGCGGTTTGATAGGTTGCTGTTCCGCTTGTTCCAAAAGAAGTAACTAAATTTCCTTGAAAATCTAAACACTGCACAGCTATTGAGTTGTAGCTAAATCCAGGAGTGAATTTTCTTCCAACCAAATAAATGAGGTTGTTGTGAATTAAGACTTGATTAATGTATTCCTCACCTGCATCTAAGTTGTTCTCATAAACTCCGTTTACTGCGAAAGAAGGATCTAATGTACCGTCAGGTTTAATTACCCAAGCTGCGAATTGGGTGTCAGCTGCTGACAAACTTTTCGCTCCAACAACAATAATATTTCCGTTTGGAAGTATGTCCATGTCATATGCGAAATCAGACCCGAGTGTATTCGTAAGAGTAAATACACCATTGTTTCCGAAAGAAGTATCGTAGCTTCCGTCTTCATTCAATTTCGCAACCATCATATCGAAATCGGTGAACATGCCCGTAGTTCCACAAATCAAGATTTTATTGTCGCCCAAAACAATCACGTCCTGAGCGTTATCAAACACGTTTGTTGGATTCACTAAAACAATACCATCCGTATCGAAGGTTAAGTCTAATGTGCCTGCTTGAGCAAAAGCATTCATTCCCAAAAACACGAGAGCAACGAAAGCGAGTAGAAATTTTTTCATGTTGAAGTTTAAGTTAGTCCTACAAATATAGTCTTCATAATTTTTACGGCCATGCAATTTATTCCCATTACTTCGTTACGACATTTGCACTGTTGTCTTCAACATAAAAATTAGAAATGAATCCTGTAAAAATACTTTGGGCCGATGATGAGATCGAATTGCTTAAACCGCATATTCTGTATCTCGAACAAAAGGGCTACGTGCTAACTACCGTGAACAACGGAAGATCGGCCATAGACTGGGTGAAAAAGGAATTTTTCGATATCGTTTTCCTGGATGAAAACATGCCTGGATTGAGCGGTTTGCAGGTGCTTCAGGACATGAAGGCGATTGACTCTTCGCTTCCAATTGTTATGATTACTAAGAGCGAGGAAGAGCACATTATGGAAGATGCCATTGGCTCGAAAATTTCAGATTACCTCATTAAGCCTGTTAATCCGAACCAGATTCTTTTGACGATAAAAAAGAATCTCGATGAAAAAAGATTGGTAAGCGAAAAGACTACCAACGACTACAGACAAGAGTTTCGTGAGATCAGCATGCAGCTCGGACAGCGCATGAATGCTGAAGAGTGGAAGACTTTCTTCAAGAAAATGACCTACTGGTCGCAAGAGCTTCGCGGTTCGAACGACGAAGGAATGAATGAAATATTCAAGACGCAACGAAGAGAAGCGAACGAGCAATTCTCGAAATTCATAAAGCAGAATTACCTCGAGTGGATGAAAGATTTTTCGAAAGCTCCTTTGCTTTCGAACTCTGTTTTCCGTCAGCGCGTTGCCCCATTGGTTGCATCTGCGAAGGCCGATGAATCTGTCTTCATGTTGGTCATAGACAACTTGCGTTACGATCAGTGGAAGACGCTTATTCCACACATAAAACCCTTCTATAGAATTGAAGAAGAAGACTTGTTCTTCAGCATTCTTCCTACAGCCACGCACTATGCGCGCAATGCCCTGTTCTCAGGATTAATGCCTTCAGAGATGCAAAAGTTGTATCCGAATTGGTGGAAGAGTGAAGAAGATGAAGGTGGAAAAAACCTGCACGAAGAAGATTTCTTGGGTGCTCAATTGAAGCGATTGGGCCTCGACGTGAAGTGGTCGTACAACAAGATTACGAATTACCATGCGGGAAAGAAACTAGCAGATTCTTTTACGAATTTGTTGAAGAACAACTTGAATGTAATTGTCTACAATTTCGTGGATATGCTCAGTCATGCCCGCACAGAGATGGATGTGATTAAAGAGCTTGCAGACGACGAGCCGGCGTATTTGTCCTTAACTGAAAGTTGGTTCGAGCATAGTGCGCTGTTGGAAATGCTGAAGCAATTGTCTGAAAAGAAATGTAAGGTTATTATTACAACAGATCACGGCACCGTTCGTGTTGAAAATCCGATTCGTATTGTAGGAGATCGCGCAACGAATTCGAACTTGCGATACAAAGCTGGTAGAAATTTAGATTATAATCCGAAGGAAGTCTTCGAGATTCGCAACCCCAGTGATGCGCACTTACCGAAGCAGAACATTAGCACGGCCTACGTATTTGCCACGAACAACGATTTCTTGGTTTATCCGAACAACTACAATCAATTCATGAACTACTACCAAAATACCTTTCAGCACGGGGGTATTTCGTTGGAGGAAATGATTATTCCTTTCATCGTATTGCAATCGAAGTAATATGCAGCAGTTTGAAGTAAAATCGTTGGAGGAATTGGAATCGCTTGCGCAGCAATTCATTCAGAAACATCCTTCAGGAATATTTTGTGTGGAAGGAGAGATGGGGGCGGGTAAAACAACATTCATTTCACTTGTAGCGAAATTATTGGGAGAAGAGAATACCAGTTCGCCAACGTTTTCATTGGTGAATGAATATCATTTGCGCAATAACGAGCGCATGTATCACTTCGATTTGTATCGTGTAAAATCAAAAGCCGAACTGCAAGAGTTCGGCTTCGAAGATTATTTATTTGGCGCTCGATATGTATTTATCGAATGGCCAGAAGTGGCCATGGACGCCTTATACGAGCCATCGTACCTTCGCATTCGCGAAGAAGATGGAAAACGTGTCTTTGAATTTTAGTGAGAACCTTTGTGAGCTGGAGCAACTTCAGGAGCTGCTTCTACCACAACTTTCACCTCTTCACCTTTAGCACCTTCTGCAGCATGTGCATCAGCAGCATGAGCTGTAGTGTCTGAAGCAGCTTTGTGATCTTCGTGTTTCACTTCTTCTACCTCTTTTGCAGGAACGGCTCCTGGTAATTTAGTCATCGGTGTAGCTGCGTTATTATTGATGTTCACGAACATCAAAGTTAGAATTGCAGCGGCTGGAACAATGAACCATAAGAACAATGAACTTTGCTTCGGAGAATCTGAATGTGACATAGTTTTTTATTTTCAGTGCCAAAAATAGCAGATAATTCTAACCTTTCAAAAATAATAAGCAAGGTTTCGTAACTTCGAAGATGAGAATACTCAGCTATGGCCCTTTCTAAAAAACATTTTCATTCCGTAGCGCTCGAAACAGCGCTCGCTCCACAAGAAGAAATGCTGCACGTCGGAAAGAACATGCAACGTTTAACCATTGGTATTCCAAAGGAAACGTCTTTTCAAGAACGTCGCGTTGCTTTGGCACCCGAAAGTGTGGCCCTATTGGTGAGCCGAGGCCACGATGTGATTATAGAATCAGGGGCAGGCAATGAGAGTAACTTCCCAGATCACGATTACAGTGAATGCGGAGCAACAATTGTCTACGATCGCAAGCAAGTTTTTCAAGCAAACATCATCATGAAGGTGGCTCCTCCTAGTTTGGAAGAGATAGATTTAATGCCAGGAAAACAGACGCTTATTTCTGCCTTGAACCTACCGGTTCAGTCGAAAGAGTGCTTTGTTCAACTTTCGGTGAAGAAAATCACGGCCATTGCTTGGGATTATATTCAAGATAAAAAAGGCATCTACCCCATTGTTCGCGCAATGGCGGAAATAGCAGGAAATACATCCATTATGTTAGCCGCTGAATACCTCAGTCACCACACAGGCGGAAGAGGACTTATGCTCGGCGGTATTACCGGTGTTCGTCCAACCGAGGTGGTCATTATAGGTGCAGGAACCGTTGGTGAAAACGCAGCCCGTGCTGCTCTCGGTTTGGGAGCAAGTGTGAAGCTATTCGACAACAGTATTTATAAATTGAAACGCATTCAGAACGATTTGGGTGTTCACTTGTGGACGAGTACCATTCAGCCTTCCGAATTAACGCGTGCGTTGACCTATGCCGATGTTGTCATTGGGGCTATTCGCGCGAAGAAAGGTAGAACTCCTGTAGTGGTTTCAGACGAGATGGTTCAAGGAATGAAAGAAGGAAGTGTGATTGTAGATGTGAGCATCGATCGCGGTGGTTGCTTTGAAACTTCTGAAGTAACGAACCACGAAAATCCGACCTTCCGCAAGCATGGCGTTATTCATTACTGTGTTCCGAACATTGCTGCGCGCGTTTCAAGAACTGCGTCTTATGCGCTTTCGAATATTTTCGCTCCTGTCATTTTAGATTTGGGCGACGAAGGTGGAATCGTGAATCTGATTCGAAATCAGAAA
>JBJOPP010000226.1:0-21369 GCA_046050685.1 Bacteroidota bacterium | reverse complement strand
CAACAGGTCGCTTTCTTGAATGACGATTCAACAGAATGGCAGGTATACTCAAGGGTGTTGACACAAAACGACGACTCATTTATCTCTCCACTTTCATATCCGTTGGGTGCCCTTATTCTCTATTATTTAACGTTGAATAGCAACGCATTCATGATTCACGCTTCTGGCGTTTGGGATGGAGAAACAGGAAGAATTTTTAGTGGTTTTTCAGGTGTTGGAAAAAGTACCATGGCAAAAATCTGGGAAGAAGAAGGCGCGCACATTGTGAACGACGATAGACTCATTGTTCGCGAAGTAAACGGAGAATATTTCATGTACAACACACCCATGCCTTATGCCGATTTGAATAAGCAAGCGCAAGTTTCGAAATTCTATTTTCCTTTTCATGCGAAGAAGAATTCGGCAGAAAAACTTACCGGTGCCCAAGCGCTTTCGCAATTGATGGCCTTTTGCTTTCAGCACAATTACGATAAGAAGTACACCGAGCATTTAATCACGCAAATCGAACGAATTACGCAACATGCTTCTACTTATCGATTGGGCGTTGTGCCCACGCCATCCATCATCGATTTCATTCGTAGTTTAGAGTTCAAGGGATGAATCCGGAGGAACTCACTCACAGCCTGCGCAAACAAGCCATATTACAAGGCCATTCCGTTCAGACGTTTGCTAGCGGCTACAGCATGTTTCCTTTTCTAAGAAAGGGAGATCTTCTGACTGTTGAGCCTTTTTCGATGGATAAAATAAAACGAGGCGATGTGGTAGTATTTGAAAGCGAAGATAGCTGGATCGCACATCGGGTTATTCGAATTCAATCTTTTGACGGAGCTATTCAACTAAGGACTCGTGGCGACGCTAGAATAAGTTCAGATCCTGCAATAAATAAAGCGAACTACGTGGGACTTGTTTCTTCAATCGAAAGAGACTCAAAAAAAATTTCCTTACAATCGTTTCGAAAAAAATTAGACTCGCAAATTCACTTACTCGGCGGTGTAGCGCTATCTTTTGCTTTGAATTTCATCGCTCGAAAAATTTGAGAACGAATGGAATTGAAGTGGGAAATATATCCGACTAGCATTGAACGCTTTTGTCTTCCATATTTACATTGAATATATTGGCCATCAGGAAAAATTCTTGATAAAATATAAATGAACTTATTCTTAAAACTAAGATGCTTCATTGGCAGAAAGCCTGTACTTCCTTGGGGTGCATATTTCACTTCTAGTTTTACCCGATCTATTGATAATATTTCAAGAAAAATTTCATCAATATTCTTCCTGCGGGGCTTGTAATTCAATAATAAATCAGCAAAAAAATCTACTCCAAAATACTTTTTCAGTAGATAGCAAATATCCTTAACATCACTTTCACAGCCAAGCAATTCAGAGTGACCAAGTAGTTCGCTGAAAACTATATTATCTTTTTCGAATACAAGACACAAATCGTAAAAGTTAATGAGCTTGCAATTGCGATAATCAAAATGTTTGATTAAATGTGCGAACAGATAAACAAAGTGGTCCAATGCGTTCATCTCGAAATAATCACGATCTATTTTCTTCGCTCCGCTCCAAACCTCATCCATTTTAAATTGGCAATTATCGTAAATATATGTAAGGCCAACATGGAGGTCTATGACCAATCCATTCTTCGAAAACTTATAGGGGGCTGGCGTCTTGGAAACTTTAGCCGCTTTCGCTGGCATATACATTTCCATTTCAAATCCGTTTCTCAGAAAATAGTGACACACCTCTTCTACTTGACTTTCCCTTACTAAAAGATCAATATCGCTAACCTGTCTATGGGTAAAATTTTTATAAAAGGCGTCAATTAAATAAATTCCTTTAAGGGGGATGACATCAAATTTCAGAATATTAAAATCTTCAATTATTTCATCAAACCTACTTTTCAAAAAGGTATTTTTTACAACAACCTGGGCTTGAATTTGAAAGAATTGGGTTGAAATTTCGTCCGGTATTAGGTTCAATAATTCCTTACTACTTTTCAGCCTGGTTAAAATAACAGAAGATAAAATCGTGTCTAAGGAACGGTCGGCGAAGTATTTCCAGTTGAAATTAGAGTCTCGCAAAACTTGGAGCAAGATTCTCTCGTCAGAAAAACCATTGCTCAATTTAGCAAGTTCAAGAATTGACTTGTTTTCTATTTCAAACAAAACAATTTACTTAAACCACTTCATTGGATTCAAAAATTCTGGAAAAGGTGGTGGACCACCACCATTAGGTGCTCCTGGATCAACTGGATCCTGAGAACTCTGAGTCAAGGTAATTGAGTAATCAATTTTCGTGTTTTTTATCTCAGGCTTGACGTATGATTTCTTTTCCATGGTTTTAAAGATGAAGTTCAAATATATAAAAAATTCACGTTTTTCAACCTAAAACTTCGAAATTAAGGCTTGAAATTCTCAAAATTGGGTATTAATCACATTGGGGTAATAGAGGCTTTACGTTTCACAAACCTCCCCTTCCCCCAAACCCAAAAACTTACAGCTAACCACAAACTCACCGCAGGGAAAAACCAACCGTTGACGAGGTACATGAAGAGCTTTCCGGCGAAGGGCAAAATAGTTAGCCCAAGACTGAACGCGTTGAACGAAAGATGCATCAGCACTGCTGTCCAAATACTGCCTGAATACAACACGAAATAACCCATTAAAGCACCGAGTAACATACGTGGTAAAAATCCCGCGACGTGAAAATGAATGGCGGCAAACAAGATCGCAGATATCCAAACAGCCCAATGTTTCGAGTTGGTCCAATTTTTCATAACGCCCTGAATAAGTCCACGGAACATGAGCTCTTCGGTTAATGGCGCTATGATGACGGTAGATAACAAAACCACAAACGGATGAACCTTCGACAACGCTCCCAACTGCTGGTAAAACGCATTGCTGTCCTCTTCCATGGCGTTCTCTAACATCCAGGAAGGCAAGAGCGATTCAACCTTCGCTGAAAAATAATAAATGAACGGAATGCCTAAGCCCATTACCACCAACCCCAACAACGTTGATCTTCCACCTTTCCATTTAAACGATGCCCACTCCACTTTCGTCAACCACTTCTTTGCAATAAGTAAAGGCCCAAACCCCACACCCAACTGAATGATCGCGTTCAAAGTCAAAACAAATAAAAAGACTTGTTGATCAATTTTCGAATTCGCCAACACCGCATCCACCGCCTCTTCACTTCCACAATAAAAATACAATCCTCCAATAAAGAACAACTGGCCAAGCATGTAGATGAAACCGAAGACGGTTAAGGCTATGAGGGCTTGGTTTTTTGCTGATAAGAAGTTGAACATATTGCGAATATACGGCGAAGCCGATGACACCGAAGGTGATGACCCTGCGGGATGACCGTTCCGGATGACCACGTCGTGGATGACACTGCGTGATGACCGTTCCGAATGACCACTTTGTGGATGTCACTGTGTGATGACCGTTCCGGATGACACTGCGTGATGACGCTCCGCGAAGCGGTCATCGAACATAGTTCGTCATCGATTGTAAATCGTCATCCTTCGAAGAAGGTCATCACACGTAGTGTGTTGTGTTAACCTCTTTTCTTAATGAATTTTATAAAAGCATACAACTCACGAATAACCTGATTACACTGCGTTTTCAGACTATGCTGTTCAATATCAGAAATGATTTTATCATGTTGGAATTTTTCAATCCAGAAATTGGTTTCTTTCGCTTCCCTTAAGCTTATGTATAGCTTACTTAAAATCATTTTATTGCTTTGCGATGCAAGCGCCTCTTGAATATTCGCGGCCACAGAAGAAGAACTTCTTAGACACTGATCAATTGTCTTGATATGCATGTAATCCTTGCGTTGCTTTTTACACACCTCCGCAATCTGGAAGGAAAGAGCCTTTGATTTTTGTTCAATTGATGTCTTCATGGCGAATAGTATTTTAACAAAATTCTCTTTACACCATGATTCTCGCAATTATCGGTTATGTGATTTTCATATAAAATATTCCTAAACAATAGATTCGATCACTATTATCGGCTGAAGCAAGAAATTGAAATTGACATAACTATATGTCCATCCGCTCCGCGGTCATCACATGAAATGTGTCATCCGTAACGGTCATCAATCGAAGATTGTCATCGGCATCGCCGTCATCCGGAACGGTCATCAAACGAAGTTTGTCATCACCTATGGTGTCATCCAGCTTCGCTGGTCATCGCAACTCCGTTGTGTAAAGAAAAAGTCCCCGACCGTTGCCGAGGACTTTCCCCTAAACCTTAACCAAAACTCCTGAAGAACTTCAGGATACTAGAGTGCAGCCTCCTGCGACTCAGCTTCTTCATTTTTCTTGCCAAAAATTCTCTTCATGCGCGATTTTGTGTTTTCGCTCATTTGATACATGACAGGAACGACTATTAATGTGATGAATGTTGCGAAACTTAATCCGAAAACAATGGTCCATGCCAACGGTCCCCAGAACGCAACACTGTCTCCTCCGAAATAAATCTTTGGATCCAATTCGGTAAACATGGTGACGAAGTCAATGTTGAATCCAATTGCCAATGGAATCATTCCCAAAATAGTTGCAGTAGCTGTAAGCAATACTGGCGTCATACGCACACGTCCTGCTTCAACAATGGCTTCTTGCAAATTGCTTCCGCGCTCGCGAAGTATGTCGGTGAATTCCACCAACAAGATTCCATTCCGGACCACAATTCCGGCGAGTGCCACAATTCCAACGCCTGTCATGACAATACTGATTGACATGTCGAAAATGGCAAGTCCAAGCAATACTCCAATAACACTGAATAGAATTTCAGAAAGGATAATCACCGTTCTTCCAATCGAATTGAACTGCGTAATCAAGATCAATACAATCAATCCAATGGCAATCAATCCGGCCATTCCCAAGAAACTCGCAGTCTCTTCTTGTTGCTCTTTCTCACCACCCATTTTCACAGTTACTCCCTTCGGTAAGTTGTCAAACTCAGCAACTTTTTGCTCAATGGATGCTACTACTTCATTCGGATTAAATCCAGTAATTACATTCGATCCCAACGTCACTATACGCTTCTGATCCTTTCTGCGAATGCCCGCATATGTGCTGCTGTAACGCACATCTGCGAAGGCTGAGATAGGCACTTGACGAACCATTCCCATCATGTTCATATCGCGGAACGTGATGACCATGTTGCGCACTTCCTCAAGGTTGTTGCGCTGATCTTCTTGCAAACGAATTTGAATCGGATATTCATCTTCGTTGTCGCGGAAGTTTGATGGATTATCAATTCCGAAAATAGATTTACGCAATTCCATTCCCACTTGCGCCAACGACAATCCTTCGCGATTCAAACGCTCACGATCAATGTCAATCACAATCTCTGGCTTGTTGCGTTGCAAATCGCTCTTCAATTCTTCAACACCCGGAATCTGTTGTGCATCTAAATAATTTTTCAGATTCACACTCGCTGTAATCAAGTCTTCGAAATTCTCTCCTGTAATTTCAACGCTAATCGGCTTCGCTGTTGGTGGACCGCTTTGCTCTTGGTCAACTGAAATTTCAACACCAGGAATTCCTTGAACCGCCACACGAATCTTTTCCAAATAATCTAACGTGCTTTGTCCACCGCGTTTCGAGAATTCAACAAACCCAACACCCACTTTCGCTTTGTGCGAATACGGTGCGCGGTCGTCGCGCGATTCGTTCGCGCCAATGGCAACGTTCGTAATCACAGATTCAACAATCGGATTGTTTTCACCCAAGACACTGTACACGCGTTGCTCAATAATTTTCGCTACGCTATCCGTTGCTTCAGGCTTCGTTCCTACCGGTAAACTTGCATACACATAAACGAAATTCGGATCTGCTTTCGGGAAGAAAACCACTTCGGGTTTACGCAATCCGGTAACCATAAACGATAGAATTAACAATGCTAATGTACTCATCAAAATGGTCTTTGGTCGTGCCAATGCCCACACCAAGAACTTCGCATAACCAGCTTGTACACTTGGCCACGTCTTGTGTTGGAAACCTTCGATCATGCGCTTCAAGATGAAACGATAGAAGATATAAATCAACAACATGAAGATGGTGAAATTCCCCATGCCCACATTTCCAGAAATATAAAATAGAATTCCAACCACAATGAAAATAACCGAAGTGATTCCCAATTTCTTAATGTTCACTCCCTTGTTTTCTTTGTGTGGCTTCATGAAGTCTACTGCGAAAACAGGACTAATGATGTACGCCACGATCAACGATGCAGTAAGGGTAATGATTAATGTTATTGGAAGGTATCCCATGAACTTTCCAATGACACCGTCCCAGAACGCAAGCGGAACGAACGGTGCAAGCGTAGTTGCTGTTCCAGACAAGACAGGAAGGAAAATTTCTCCTGCTGCTTTCTTCGCTGCAATCTTAATCGGAACCTTTCCATTGTCGTAAATACGGTGTGTGTTTTCAACCACAACAATCGCATCGTCTACCACAATTCCCAATCCCAACAAGAACGCGAACAATACAATCATGTTCATGGTGAAGTCCAATCCTGGCAACAACAAGAACGCAATGAACATCGAAAGCGGAACAGACAATCCAACGAAAATCGCATTCGTTGCACCCATGAAGAACATCAAAATAATGGTCACCAAAATGAATCCGATGATGATTGTGTTAATCAAATCGTGCAGCGTAATACGCGTGGTTCTACTCTGATCTCCGGTCACAACAACTTCCAAATCTTTTGGAAATTTGTTCGCCTTCATTTCAGCAATAATCTCTTGAATCTCGTCAGAAGCGTTAATCAAATTCTCTCCTCCGCGCTTGATTACGTTCAACGTAATAACGTTTTTGTTATTCAATCTACCGTAACTCTCTTGCGTCTTATGCGCGTCTACCACTTCCGCAATGTCCTTCAAATACAAGTGTGCACCTGTCTGTCCAGAGATCACCGAATTTTTAATTTCTTCAATGTCCTTGAACTCTCCACTCACGCTCAAAGAACGTTTCATGTCGTCGAGTTCAACACTACCACCACTGATGGTTAAGTTTTCATAATTCAAGGTGCGTTCAATGTCGCCAATGCTAATTTTCGCAGCGGCAGCTTTGTACATATCCACGTTCACTTGAATCTCACGCTCTAACGCTCCAACCATGTCAACACGCGTGATTTCCTTCATTCCTTCAATTTTATCTTGAAGTTCTTCCGCGTATTTCTTCAATTCATCGAGGCTGTAATTACCTGCGATGTTCACGAATAAAATAGGCATCTCGGAAAACTCAACTTCCATGACGTTTGGATCAGCAGGCAAGTCTTGTGGAAGATCTTTCTTCGCTTTGTCAACGGCATCTTTTACCTTTTGCTTCGCAACAGGAACATCCACATTCGTGTTGAATTCAACCACAACACTCGAGAAATCTTGAATGCTTGTGCTGGTTACTTTCTTCACACCCGCAATGGACTTAATTTGTTTCTCAATGTTTTTGGAAACCAAATTCTCCACGTCTTTCGGAGCAGCTCCGGGATAAACGGTACTCACATATATTGTTGGAATAACAATGTCTGGAAACTGTTCCTTCGGAATGCTTCTGTATGTAAGAATACCTGCTAACGTAATGAATATCGTTAGCAAATAAATGGTAGTCTTATTGTCAATGGCCCAACTGGTGGGTTTGAACTCTTTAAATTTTTCTAGCATGATTTGGAGACTTATAATTCAATGGTCATTCCTTCCGTTAACTCAGCATATCCCGTTGTAATTAACTTATCGCCTAGGTATAGACCACTTGTCAATTCAGCGTTTCCAGCATATACCTGTCCAACAGTTACTGCTCTTCTGCGTGCAGTCAACACTCCATTTTCATTCACAGCAACATATACGTATTGCAAGTTGTTTTCATTTTGAATCAAATTCAACGGAGCTAAAATCGCAGCTGGATTTTCATAGTCAACGATCTTCATTACGCTAACCATATTCGGACGAAGTAGTTCGTGTGATCCACCCAAAACAGCTTCAGCAGTGAAGGTGCGTGACATGGGACTGATGAATTTCGCAGTGAACGAAATGCTTCCTTCAATTTCAGTGCTAATGTCTGGGAAGTACAACATCACTTTGTTTCCCTTCTTCACTTTGTTCGCATATGTTTCTGCAACTTCAGCCTTCACTTTCAATGAAGCCAAGTTCACGATTCGGAAGCATGGATCTGGATTTTGAGCGGTTGCAAACTGACCCAAACGAGCGCCAATGTGATCTACAATTCCTGAAATAGGAGACTTCACTTTCGTTAATTCAATCTGTGCTTGAACAGCGCTGATTTGCTTGTTCAATGCTTCAACTTGCGTCTTCGCTTGAAGGTATTGCACTTCACTTCCGATCTTCTGTTCCCACAAGCGTTGCTGTCTTAAGAAGACATCTTTCGCCAATTCCAATTGTGGTTGAATGGCAGCAATCTGTGCAGCATATGCACTGTTGTCTGTTTCAGCAAGTAGCTGACCCGCAGTAACAGCATCGCCTTCGTTCACATAAATCTTCGTTACCAATCCAGGAATTTGCGGAGCAACAACAACATTGTTTTCTGCATCTACTGTTCCTTGAATTTCTACACAGTGCTTGAACGGAGCAGCTACCACATCGGTAGTCATGATCTTACGCGCTTTCACCGCATTTGTAATGCCCAACTCTTTTTCAAGATCAGCAATTTTTCCGTCGAGTTCAGAACGCTTCGCTTTCAAATCGTTCAATTCTGCGCTCTTGTCTTTTTGTCCGCAAGAGGCCAATAACACAGCAGCTAAAACAAATGATGCTGCGATTTTAGAGATATACATGGGTTTCATTTTTTCTTTTGATTATAATGCGTTCAACGATTTTGAAAGTCTAGTTTGTGCGTTCATTAAACTTAAACGCGCTTGAATTAATGTCACTTGAGCTTGCAACAACTGCGAAGTCTGACGCGACAATTCGAAGCTTGAAGAAGTACCTTGATCGAATTTGATTTGTGTCTTCTCCAAGATGCTTGAAGCCAACGTGTATGACTGCATAGCCAGTTCTACGTTCTGCGTTGCGTTCATGTACTCGGCCATTCCCACTTGGTATTCCAATTTCGCGCCATTGGTTGAAAACGCTAACGTCTCTTCCATGCGCTTCACTTCAACCTGCGCCTTCTCAATACCCTTCATTTTAGAACCTCCTGAAACAATAGGGATATTCATAGAAAGTCCCCACAATTGCGTTGGATACCACGCTTCATTTCCATTAAAAAAATTGAACTCTTGTCGTTGCGCTTGACGCTGCAAACTATAGAATGCAGCCATGTTTGGTAACAAGCGTGCTTGCTGATTTTTCACACTTAATTTTTGAAGTGCCAATCCGTCTTTAATAATTTGATTGTCGATTAAGTTATCGGCATTGAACGATGTTTGAACCAACTGCGCGTTGAACGATTCCAAAATCGTTTTGCTGTTATCGGCCAACGTAATTTCTTCTTCGACATTCATTCCAATCGTGAACTTCAACAAGGTCTTCGCAATAAGCGCTTGTGTCTGTGCTACGCGAATACGCGCTTCCAATTCATTCAATGAAAGTGTCAATTGTTCAACATCTTGCGTCTCTACAAATCCCTCTTTCTGTAAGGCTTTCGTGTGATCAAGTGTTGTTGCCAATAGATCGCGTGAAGCAGTTAACAAGGCAATGCTTTCTTCAGCAATTACAGCAAGGTGATAAGCCTCTTCGGTAGCGCGCTTCACATCGATTACACTTTTAATGATGTTCTTGTTTTGCAAGGCAGCATAGGCTTTCGAAGCTTGAAGTCCAACTAACCATGAACCGTCGAACAACAATTGCGAAGCGTTAATACCGGCAGTTAGCGTTTGCGGAACTCCGAATTGAACAGCAACATTTTGTCCTGGCATTCCGAAGAAATCGCCCGGCAAAATGCTTGTTGGACGGTCAATGAAATTTTGGTACTGAATGCTTCCGTTTATTTGCGGAAGACCAATGGCCAAAAGTTCTTCGGTTTGAAATTTCGCTGTTTGTGCATCGAGATTTTTCGATTTCACTTGGAACGCGTTCTTCACTGCAAATTCCTTTGCAGCTGCCAACGTTAACGCCTGCTGAGCGTTTCCGAGAGAAACAAAACCAAGTGCCACTGCTAGGAGCGCACTTATTTTTTTGTTTATGTTGAATTGTATCATGAATTGAATTATTGCTTTTTAGTTGATTTTTTCTTGGTTGAAGCGGCTGCGTTCAGAATGTTTTTGTTCAACAGCTCAATGCCTTTCGCCGTAGCCATTCCGTGAATGTGGTAGGAAAACCATTCCATATACACATCGGTTACATTG
Organism: Bacteroidota bacterium; assembly: GCA_046050685.1. Taxonomy (GTDB): domain Bacteria; phylum Bacteroidota; class Bacteroidia; order Flavobacteriales_D; family Sanyastnellaceae; genus CAIZGX01. The sequence continues at coordinate 11,042 of JBJOPP010000226.1, read as the reverse complement.
TATTCTTTACTCGGAAACAAATTCTGATCAAACATCACCTCCATTCTTCCAACATATAACTTGGCCAAAATGTTCGCATTGATTTCCTTGCGGTACAAGCCTTCCTTTTGTCCTTTTACGATGTTCCCGAAAACGCATTTGTAAATAATCTCTTGTCTCGACTTCACCATGCGCTGATGCACATGTGGATGAAATTTCTCCATGTCGTACGCCACTGACGGATGAATGTTTTGCAACATATCCAGCACCCAGCGCTTAATTTCTAAACTTTCATCAATGGCATTCAGCCCTCTACTGCATATTTCTTCGATCTGATGTTGCTCTGCCTTGCTGAATAAATCCACTGCATTTTCCAACAAATCTTCCTTATCCTTCACATGCGCATACAGCGTCTTCTTTGAGATACAGAGCTTCTTGGCTATATCGTCCATTGTCAGACTCTTAATGCCAAACTTCAAAAACAACGGAAGTGTTTCTAATAGAATATGTCGTTTCTTGTTTTCCAAAGCGCGGCAAAGATAGACACATTTTTTACATTGGAAACGAAAATTGGGAAAAATGTTTCCTTTACACACTTTGTGTGATGACACCGAAGGTGATGACCCTGCGGGATGACCGCGGAGCGGATGACGCAACAAGGTTGCGATGACCAGCGAAGCTGGATGACAATCTACGATTGATGACGATTTACAATCGATGACGAACGAGTTCGATGACCGCTTCGCGGAGCGCCATCACGAAGTGTCATCCGTAACGGTCATCAATCGAAGATTGTCATCGGCATCGCCGTCATCCGGAACGGTCATCAAACGAAGTTTGTCATCACCTATGGTGTCATCCGCTCTGCGGTCATCGCAACTCCGTTGCGTCATCCTTCGAAGAAGGTCATCACAACGTGTTGTGTCATCCAGCTTCGCTGGTAAAGATTATTTGACTCTTTTGAATTCGTCAACCTGACTCGCCTTCTTCTCCTTCAGCTTCTGATTACCAATCTTCCATGTAAGATTGATACGAGCAGTGCGCGATTCCCAGAGGCCGCTGGCGTCCATGTATAGTCCTGCATATTGCGAGATGCCTCTCCAACGCATGGTGTGAAGAATGTCGCCGTAAGCGAGGCGAAGAACAAGTTTTTCACCGAGGAAGGTTTTTTGGAAGGCAACGTCCATTCCACCCATTGGCTTGTTGCGGAAGGTGCCGCCCCAAACGCTTGGACCGTTGAAGAATCCAGAGAGTTCAAAAGATGTTGTCTTGTTGAACTTAAAGGTGTTTTGCATGAAAATGTTGTACGAAGTAGCGCGAAGGTCTATCGTGTTGCCGTCGTCAAAGGTTGCGCGGTTGTGAATGTTGTACACGCCCATGTTCACATAACCTTCCCACCACTTCGCAATGGTAACCGGACTGCCGAGGTTGAAGGTAATGTTTTCGCGATAACCCAAGTTGCGCGTTTGAATGTACGACCGAGAGAACTCGGTGGTGTCGGTAATCTCGGTGAAGAATCCGTTGGTCTTGCTGTATCCGATGGAACTGGTGATCATGTAGAACAAGGTGTGACTCAACTCGAACGCATCGGTGTATTGCGGTTGAAGGAAAGCGTTACCGCGTGAATACGAAAGTTCGTCGAGACGCGACTCGAACGGATTCAACGACTGATAACTTGGTCTGTCAATTCTGCGACTGTAGGTTAAGTTGAAGGTGCTGGTTTCTTTGTGATCGAAAGTGATGGCCGCACTTGGAAACAAGTTCGTGTACAAGCGATCGACTTTCGAAAGTGGCTGTGGTGTTAGTGCGAATAATTCTCCGTTGCTCTTCGTGTTTTCCGCACGCACTCCCACTTGCCATCCGAATTTTTTGTACTTCCCGGAAGCGTTGGCGTATGCCGCTAACACGCGTTCCTTGTATTCGAACTTATTGGTCAGGTTGGAATCGACTTCAAAATTATTTTCAATTATATTGAAGAAATCCAATTTGTTATTCGTGTTCACCTGCGTGCCCTTCATTCCCGCTTCCCACTTGATTTTTTTCCAATTGAAACTGTAGTCTGCGCGGACAATAGCAATGTTAATTTGCGTTGCTGTGTTGTTCTGATAATTTCGTTCATTCAATAAAATACCATTTGACCCCATGTATCTGTTGGGTTGGAAATTTTTATTGTCGATGTCGTAAATCCCGTAATTCGCATCTATTGTCAACTCCTTGTCGTTCTCTCCTTTCCACTGATAGTTCACATTCGCGCCGTAGTTGTTGCGATAACCGTCGCTAATGGAACTTGCTTCCAAAGTGCTGTCAATACCAGCGCCCAGCGCCACGCTTCCAATAGGCGTTGAACCGTGACTGTCTGAAAGGTTGTTCGCGAGATTCGTGTTTACCGAAAAACCAATGGTGTTTTTGTTGTTGATGGAAATGTCAATTCCCGCCTTGCCGTAATGCGATTGATCTTTATACAACGAATAAGTTCGTTGGTCGAAAAACACATCGTTCTGTTCTTTGTAGAAACGCATGTATCCCCATTCTTCTGAAAAATTATTTCCGTAAGTCGCATAAACATTGGTCTTTCCCTTTCTTCTGTTGTAGGTGAAAGATCCGTTCGTCTTTCCATAAACCTGATTGCCGTATCCAATTCCGAACGTTGCATTCTGTCCGTAATTGCTGTTCTTCTTCATTACAATATTCAGAATACCCGCAGTACCCGCGGCATCGAAGCGTGCAGAAGGATTGGTGATGATTTCAATTTTTTCAATCGAAGATGAAGGCGTGCTTTTCAAAAAATCAGACAACTGTGAGCCTTGAAGCGGAGAAATTCTCCCGTCGATGTACACCGTAATTCCCGATTTTCCTTTTACGGAAATGTTGTTGTTGTTGTCGATAACCACGCCTGGCGCGCGACGCAACAATTCCAAAGCATTCAGTCCAACCGCATTCGCTGTTCCTTCCACATTGAAAATGGTTTTATCGGCTTGTACTTGCACGAGCGGTTTCTTCGCCACGAATTCCATTTCAGACGTAACGGCTGAAGTCCGCATCAATTCTATCGTTCCGAGATTCACACTTGCGCTCGCCGAAATCTTTTTCCAAATAGGTTTGTATCCGATGATGTTGAAATAGACCAATACTGAATCAGCACTTTCAACTTCCAAACTAAACGCCCCGCTGTTATCCGAAGCCGTCGCCTTCAACACAAGGCTGTCCTTCACCGCATGAACACTCACGCTTACGAAAGCTAAGTCCTCGGTCTTTCCCGAATCAATACCCTTAACAACACCGGTGATGGTGGAAGTTTGAGCGAAGGAAAGTAGGGTGATAAATGTCAGTGAAAAAGCGCAAATGATTGATTTCATGAGCGCAAAGATAATACACACTTCGTGTGATGACGGCGAAGCCGATGACACCGAAGGTGATGACCAGCGAAGCTGGATGACCGCGGAGCGGATGACGCAACAGGGTTGCGATGACCAGCGAAGCTGGATGACAATCTGCGATTGATGACGATTTTCAATCGATGACGAACAAGTTCGATGACCGCTTCGCGGAGCGTCATCCGGAACGGTCATCACAACGTGTCATCCACGAAGTGGTCATCACAACGTGTCATCCACGAAGTGGTCATCACAACGTGTTGTGTCATCCACGAAGTGGTCATCCTTCAAAGAAGGTCATCACAACGTGTTGTGTCATCCTTCAAAGAAGGTCATCACAACGTGTTGTGTTTTCGACTTAAAAAACTTCCAAAAAACAAATATCCCAAAAATCCTCCGTAAGGAATGCTAATGTATGGATTGCTGCTAATCATGCAGCCTCCGGAGGAGCAACCTACAAAATAATAATAGGCCCAACCAGCAAGAGCTCCTATTGCTATGGCCATAAATTCCTTTCGGTGCTTCTTTATGAAATTCATTTTTTCTCGCATGTATTAATTCCGAATGGAACATACAGTGGACAAAAAGAAACAAGGCTAGTCAATAAAAACACAGCACCTAAAACCAAAAGCGTGTTTCCTAAAAACCCTGAAACAGCGTCGGTGAAAAACAAATATGCAAAAATCAGTGCTGCTACCACTCGCGCAATGCGATCAAAATTTCCCATGTTCTTTTTCATAGTCGTAATATTTCTACGAAGGTGAGGGAGAATAGTGGAAGGTTTTGTAACTTATATCACTGCCGGATGACCAGCGAAGCCGGATGACCGCGGAGCGGATGACGCAACAGGGTTGCGATGACCAGCGAAGCCGGATGACCGCGGAGCGGATGACGCAACAGGGTTGCGATGACCAGCGAAGCTGGATGACAATCTGCGATTGATGACGATTTACAATCGATGACGAACAAGTTCGATGACCGCTTCGCGGAGCGGATGACAATTTTCAATTAATTATGATTTGCAATCCGAAGAATAAAATCCGCTAAATTTGTTTGAATGGTTACGTCGAAAGCAGAGCTGCTACATATTATAAAATTGAATCAATCCAATATTGAAAAATATGGCGTGTCGCGTCTTGCTCTATTCGGTTCTTTTGTTCGTGACCAAGCTAAAAAAGATAGCGACGTTGATTTTTTTGTTGAATTTCAACCGGGGAAAAAGACATACAAGAATTTTATCGGTTTAGTGTTCTTTCTTGAGTCTACTTTAGGACGGAAGGTTGAAGTCCTTACCGATAAATCTCTCAGCCCGTATTTAAGAACTTCTATTCTTAATTCGCTTGAATATGTATCCGTCTAGAAAAGAGTTTCTTCAACATATTTTGGAAGAATGTGATTTTATTTTGAACGCAACATCTTCAAAAACTGATGACGAAATCTACCTCGACCAAACTCTCTTGAGAGCACTTGTTCGAAGCATTGAAATCATAGGCGAAGCAAGCAAAAGAGTTGATCCTGAATTTCGACTATCAAACAGTCATATCGAATGGAAAGAAATGGTGGGAATGCGTGATAAGTTAATTCATGATTATTTCGGAGTGGATTACGAAATTGTAATAGATGTCGTTAGAAATAACATTCCTTTTCTTCAAACAGAAATTAGAATTCTTTTAGAAAAGGATTTATAATTCGTCCCTAAGGGATATGTCCTGATAGGATACATCCCAAAGGGATAAGTCCCTACGGGATCAATCCTGAAAGGATACATCCCAAAGGGATAAGTCCCTGCGGGATCAATCCTGAAAGGATACATCCCAGAGGGATAAGTCCCTACGGGATCAATCCTGAAAGGATACATCCCAGAGGGATAAGTCCCTACGGGATAAGTCCTGAAAGGATACATCCCAGAGGGATAAGTCCCTACGGGATAAGTCCTGAAAGGATACATCCCAGAGGGATAAGTCCCTACGGGATCAATCCTGAAAGGATACATCCCAGAGGGATACATCCCGAAGGGAAAATTAACGCGCGAATCTTAGCGCCATTCCACTCTTTTGACCAGTAAGCTTCCCATTCTCAAAAACCAACTTCCCGTTGCACCAGGTGGAAACGATGGTGCTGGAAAACGTATGTCCTTCGAACGGAGACCATCCGCATTTGTACAAGAGATTTTCTTTGGTGACTGTGTACGGTGCATTTAGATCAACCAACACAACATCTGCGCTGTAGCCTTCGCGAATGTATCCGCGTCCTGTAATTTGAAAGAGGTCGGCAACGGCGTGAGAGGCCTTTTCAGCAATTTTTTCTAAGGTAAAAATGCCTTGCCTGTGAAGATCAATCAAGGCTTGCAAGCTATGCTGAACAAGCGGTCCGCCGCTTGGAGCCTTCAAATATTCTTGCTCCTTTTCTTCAATGGTATGCGGAGCGTGATCGGTGGCAATGACGTCTATGCGTCCGTCGTTTACCGCCTCCCGAATGTTCATTCGGTCGTTGAACGATTTCACTGCCGGATTCCATTTGATGTAGTTGCCTTTCGTAGCATAATCTTCTTCTGTGAACCACAAATGATGAATACACGCTTCTGCCGTAATGCGCTTTTCCTTCATCGGAATAGCATTTGTGAACAACTCCAATTCCCTCGCGGTACTGATGTGCAAAATGTGCAAACGCGCATCATGCTTCTTCGCCAATTCAACAGCCATAGAGCTGGAGGCATAACATCCCTCAGCGTTGCGAATAACAGGATGATCAGCGGCAGTCAACGTTTTTCCTGTTGCCTGCAAGGCTTCTAAATTTCTTTTAATAATACCGTCGTCTTCACAGTGCGTGGCGATAAGCGTTTTCACTTTCGAGAAAATAATCTCTAAGGCTTCGCGCTTTTCCACCAATAAATTTCCGGTGGAAGACCCCATGAATATCTTCACACCACACACTTCCTTCGGATTCACCTGCGCTAAAATATCTGCATTCTCAGGCGTTGCGCCCATGAAGAAGTTGTAATTCACTGTTGAAACTTCTGCAGCACGATTGAACTTTTGTTCCAACAATTCAAGCGTGGTTGCACTCGGACTGGTGTTTGGCATTTCCATGTATGAGGTAACGCCTCCCGCCGCAGCCGCAGCTGACTCTGTAGTCAAATCTCCTTTGTGCGTCAATCCAGGCTCGCGGAAGTGAACCTGGTCGTCAATCAATCCTGGGAACAAATGCTTGCCTGTTCCATCTACGATTGAATCTGCGTTGTTGTAATCCATAGTTCCAACAGGCAACACGTTTGCGATTTTCGAACCGTTGATCCATACGTCGCTAACGGTCTGTTTTCCTTCGTTAACAACCGTGACATTTTTAATGACTTGCATAGTGATTAGATTTTTTGAAAGCGCATTTTCAATACGCCAAAGAATGCTTCGTGAAAAATATTCAAACTCATCTTGCTCGTTCCTTTCACGCGATCAGCGAAGAGAATAGGAACTTCCGCTATTTTAAAACCAAGGCGCTTCGCCTTGTATTTCATTTCAATTTGAAACGCATAACCAATGAATTGTATGCCGTCTAAATTCATTTTGGAAAGGACATCGCGATGGTAACAAACGAATCCACCCGTGCTGTCTTTCACGCCCAATCCTAAAATTAAATTGACATAGATGCTTCCGCCTTTGCTAATGACTCTGCGGTGCCAAGGCCAATCGATTGTGCCTCCGCCTTTCACATAGCGTGAACCGACAGATACACCGTGATTTTTCTCGCACGCTTCTAGTAATCGAGGAAGATCTTTCGGATTATGCGAAAAATCGCAATCCATCTCGAAGATGTATTCGTAGTTGTTCATCAACCCCCATTTAAATCCCGCTATGTATGCGGTTCCCAAACCAAGCTTACCGCTGCGCTCAAGGATGTGCAATCTTCCCGCAAATTCAGCTTGCTTTTCCCTTACCATGGCAGCCGTTCCATCGGGAGAGCCGTCGTCAACCACCAGCAAATGGAACCCATGCGGCTGATCTAAAACAGCGTGAATCATCTCAACAATGTTCTCGCGTTCGTTATAGGTGGGAATAATTACCAGTTTCATTTGCACCGCGAAAATACAACAGCCGCTAGGCAAATTCTAATTTCCGCCCGAATATTCCATTTCCGCCATGTAGCGGGCATCGCGCATGATCATGGTATCGAGGGGAACGTTGTTCTGCTTGGCTTTTTCAGCAATGGCCTTCTTCCAAGCTTCGTCTGAAAGGATATTATTCTTGAATTTTTGCACGCGCGCTTCAAACGAATCTATGTTCTCTTCCAAAACGAAATACTTATAGGCGTTCGAAATAAATCCCCATCCCAACTTATCCATGTTGCATTCCGTGGCCATCACGAAGACCACATTCGATTTTTCAATCTCCTTCATTTGGGAAAGCGGATCCGAGTTCGTGGTGATGCCCGAAGGACGCTGATGCAACTGCTTGTTGTAGAAGTAAAAATTCAACTCGGAAAAAATATCCGGCGCCCAGGGAAGCTGAATAAGATTGAAGAAATAACTGTCTGAAATCACTGCTACCTTAGGCTGTATGCCTTTGTTTCCATAGTCTACGCTGTACTTCAAGTTGACTCCCACACGCGGGTATGCCATCGGAAGAACATCTATTGGCCAATACAAATTCATTCCCAATCCAATGTCGTCGTCAACACTTTCCATGGTGGTTTGAAGTGGTAAATTCTTCTTGTCCCACCCAAACTCGTTCATCTCCTTTCCGAAAAGATTCATGCAATAATTCACCAACGAATCGGCTGCTAGCGTTGCTCCATACTGACTCCAGTGGATCCCAGTTTTCGGAAACAACGGCGCGGGTGTTTTACCTTTCATCTCCCGAAACCATTTTCCAAAATCGATGTGCTGAATGCCTTGTGCTTTCAATCCTTTCTGATATTCTGAATAATAACTTCTGTCTGAAACATGCGGAAATTCATCGGGAATGTATTCCGGATAGAAAGAAGCCTTCCCCGGATTTAAGACTACGACTAACTCAATGCCTTTTTCTTTCAATTTATGTTGAAGGGCATTCAACATGACCAAATTCGAATCGACTTTCGATTGACTTACCTCTTCAGCACCGCGAAAGGCGTTGATGTATTTGATCTCGTATAAATAATCTTCCTTTCCAATGATTACTCCGTTGGCCTTGGCTTTGTGAAAGAGTGAAAACGCAATCTGATTGTGAATACGAACGGCAGTGTTGCGGAATCCGAATTGCTCGTTGATGTATTTGTTTCTGTTTTCTTGAAACGTTCCGTCGAACCAAGATTCAGCAGTCAACGAATCTTTTGCTGTTGGAACAATGGAACCGAAAAGATGTCCGACTTCTGCAAACGGCTTCACCATTTGAATCATCGGAAGAAACATTCCGAGGAGAACGATCGAGAACAAGACGGTATGGAAGCGATTGTTCTTCATTAGAATCGGAAATAAATGAAGGGGTTAAATCCGCTTGCCGTGATGTAGCTCAACGACAAAACAAAGAGCGCTGCTGAAATGATTGTCAATGCGAGATGTCCAACGTTTCCTATACTTCGCTGACCGAATACGGCATCTTGAAATTTCATTGTTTTTGGAAGAAGCAAGAAGAATGAAAAGAGTGTCGCCAACGCTGCAATGAGCATCCATTCAGAATCGATAGTTACAGATACATTTCCGTTGAATGAAAACATTGCATGCACATATCCCCAAGCCATTTGCAAATCTTCCACACGGAAAAATACCCATCCAATTACGACCACGACAAACGTGAACGCTACGCGTGTTAGTTTCCCTATGGAACCAAACCAACGAATTAAAAACGCGCGTTCTAAAACCAAGAACAGTCCGTGCCAAGCGCCCCAGATGATGTAGTTCCAAGAAGCTCCATGCCACAGTCCGGAAAGCAAAAACACCAACCACAAGTTGAAGTACAATCTTCCTTTCCCCACCTTGTTTCCACCCAATGGAATGTAGAGGTAATTGCGCATCCAACCGCCCAAAGTCATGTGCCAACGGCGCCAGAACTCAGTGATATTTTGAGAGACATACGGGTTGTTGAAATTCTCTGGGAATTTGAATCCAACCATTCTTCCAATCCCAATGGCCATATCAGAATAACCGCTGAAGTCGAAATAGATTTGAAACGTGTAAGACAGCGCTGCTAACCATGCGGCTCCCACGGAAAGCGTATTCGGATCGAGGGCACCAGCGCCTGTTTCGGCATTGCCGTAAATGCTATCTGCAAAGGCCGCCAGCGCATTCGCTATCAAAACCTTTTTTCCTAATCCAATACAGAATCTATAAAAACCGAGCAAACGTTCGGTACTGTTTTCAGTCTTTGAACGATCGGGAATTTGATCGGCAATGTCGTGGTACCTGATAATAGGACCCGCAATTAATTTCGGAAAAAGGATGATGTACAACTGATAGTCCCAGAAGTTCTTAAGCGGCTTGTGCACTCTTCGAAAAACATCAACCACATAGGTCAGCGTTTCAAAGGTGTAGAATGAAATACCTATCGGCAGCACCAACTTCGTCCAGGGAATACTACTCTCCAACCCCACTCCCTTCATGGCCACATTCACATTCTCTATGAAGAAGTTCATGTACTTGAAATACACGAGCAGTCCCAGGTTCATCACTACCGAAAAAACCAACAGCGCCTTTCGCTCCGCCTCGTTCTTGCTTCGGTCCATTCTTCCCACCAAGAAAAAATCGATCAGCGTGGTTCCAATAATGACGAAGATAAATTTCGGTGCACCCCATGCGTAAAAGAACACGCTTGACAACAACAAGAAAGCATTCTTGAATTTCTTCGGACAAATCCAATACAGCAGCAGGAAGGCTGGGAGGAAGATGGTGAGGAAGATTGCAGAGCTGAAGACCATCCTACAAATATAAGGTGCTTTGAAAGTTAAGAAAGGGGAAGATGTCTTCGACGAGGGCGAAATGCTTCGCGAGGGCAACTTGCATTGCGAGGGTCCTTTGGACGATGACGAATGAATTCGCGAAGCGCCTTCCACGAAGTGGTCATCCCGAAGGGTCATCAATCGTAGATTGTCATCACATGAAATGTGTCATCCCATAGGGTCATCAATCGCAGATTGTCATCCCGAAGGGTCATCCAGCTCCGCTGGTGATTATATTTGTTACAAACAAAGAAAAATGACCCCCTTAGAATCCGCAAAAGAAAAAGCTGCACTTTGGAAAACATACGACTTAGACGCTGAGACGCGTGCAGAGATTGAACGCATGGAGCGTGAAGATGAGAAGTTGTTCATTGATTCGTTTTATTCCGATTTGGAATTTGGGACTGGAGGATTGCGCGGTGTGATGGGTGTGGGAAGCATGCGCATGAACAAGTATACCGTGGGAATGGCGACGCAGGGATTGGCGAATTATATTTTGAAACACCATGCGCAAGTGGGTGGAGAAGGTTCGGTGGCGATTGCGTACGATTCGAGAAACAATTCAAGTTACTTCGCGAATATTGCTGCAGAGATTTTAGCGAAGAACGGTATTCATGTTTATCTCTTTTCTGAATTGCGTCCGACACCGTTGTTGTCGTTCACTGTTCGTGAATTGAAATGCACAGCGGGTATTGTTATCACGGCTTCGCACAATCCGAAGGAGTACAACGGGTATAAAGTTTATTGGAGCGATGGTGGGCAGATTTTGCCGCCGAATGACAA